>JAKIZI010000014.1:0-38479 GCA_022708105.1 Bacteroidota bacterium | reverse complement strand
CCCAATCTTTTTTTAACAGATATGGTTGTGACAGCACCGTAACCTTGCATTTAACTGTGAATTATACTTTGCCGGTAACCTATTTGGCGGATACTATTTGTCAGGGGAGTAGTTATGCTAATTTTGGATTTATATTGCCGAGCGACAGCACGCAACAAGTCGGAAATCGAAGCGACACCTTGTTCTTACAATCGCAACTTACCGGTTGCGACAGCATGGTAGTTTTGTCTTTAACGATTCATCCCGTGGAATATACTGATTTTTCGGCGGTAGTATGTGACTCTTTCCGCTGGAATGACAGTCTGTATCTGCAAAGCGGAGACTATACCCAATCTTTCTTTAACAGATATGGTTGTGACAGCACCGTAACCTTGCATTTAACTATGAACTATACTTTGCCGGTAACCTATCTGACGGATACGGTTTGTCAGGGGAGCAGTTATTCTAATTTTGGGTTTATATTGCCGGGCGACAGCACGCAACGAGTCGGGAGCCGAAACGACACCTTGTTCTTACAATCTCAACTTACCGATTGTGACAGTATGGTAGTATTGTGTTTATTTATTGAAACGCCGTCATTTATTGAAACAGAATCAATAGATTACTTCTTGGTTTATCCTAATCCAGCAAATCAATCAATACAAATTGTCGGGAAAGAAATAGAACATGTCAAAATATATAATTCAATAGGACAAGAAATAGCATGTACGAAATCCAAAAATGGCTCCTCCAATATTCGTATATCAACACTTCATTACCCTGAAGGGATTTATTTCCTTAGAATAATAACGGTTAATAATCATATTATCAGCAAAAAAATAGTTATTAAACACTGGTAATAAGGCAACATTTTGCAAAAAAGAATTTTTATTGGAGGAGATTATAAAAAAATGTATTTTTGCCATTGGTTTATTTTTATCTAAAAAAAATAGCTATCGGTTAAAAAACAATCCAATTTGATATGATTATTAAAAATATAATAGAATTCTTAAAAGACGAAAATAGTGTTTTTATCAATGATTTAGGTCTTTTTAAGAAAGTTTATGTTGAGGCGCAGATGGTTGATGGAATAATCGAACCGCCACATTATCATATTATTTTGGAAAAAAATGATAGTGGCAATGGTTTTGCTTTCATCCTTTTTGTTTCGAAGCAAGAACAATTGAGAATTGTTGAAGCCGACATGGCCATAAAACATTGGCTTGATGATTTAAAAAATAGAATATCTGACACAGGAAGTGCAATTTATGAAGGATTTGGAGTATTCCGACAAGGGAAAGATGCTTTTGAATTTAAATCTGATTTTATTTCTTCGCTGAATATTGATTTTGAAGGAATGGAAGCTATTTCACTTGAACCCGCTATAGTAAAAATGGAACAAGAGGAGGCTTCTGATAATATTTCTGATGTTCCTCCAACTCCAACAGTAATAGAGATTCCTGAAGTGGCTAAAGTGGATGAACCCATTATTGAAGATAATGTTCTTGTTGAACGCCCCTCAAAAAAAGGAAATAAAATCGGAAGTCTTATTCTTTTTATTGCAATTATTTTAGGTTCTATCATTTTGATGCTCTATCTTTTTAGGGATATTTTAGAATTGAAGTGGAAAGAAATTAAATGGAAACAAGAGAATACGGAGCACCCCATAGTTCAAGCGATAGATACCAATGAAACATATAAGGAAAATGCTGTATTAGAAGAAGATTCCGTTAGTACCTCTGAATCCTTAAAGGATACTATTGAGAATGTTGCAGCTCCGATAATTGAAACCACAGTTGTCGATGATTCAGGTGTTTCCAAAGAATTTAAAAAGATACATTTTGAAATAGGGAAATACTATGTTATTGCAGGTAGTTTTGATACAGAAAGACGGGCATTACAACATGCTGTTATAAAACAAAAACAAGGATTTCATCCCGTATTTCTTTATCAGAAAGGAACTTATAAAATTCGCATTTGTGTGGGAGTTTATTCGTCAGAAGACGAAGCTCTTCGTTCAATTCCCAAAGGTGCAGATTTTTGGGTTCTTAAATAGACGTATTTTCTTCCTGAAGCTTCAAAACAAATGCAGTTCTTGCAGGAATATAGAGTTTTAAATAATAATGATTAAAATCATTAAATGTTGCATAAAGCATATTTTCATCAATATTGCCATAGCCTCCGTATTTGGGATGATCACTATTGAGTTTAATCTTATAGTGTCCCTGTGGAACTGAAATGGCATAATCATAAAAGGATTTAGTCGGATTAAAATTAAAGACAAAAACTGTTTTTTCTCTTATGAAAGCCAGTACCTGATCAAAAATATTTTGACAACATAGGGTAGGGGGGCCTTTAAGAATCCCGTATCGATTAATCATGTGAATCATTGCTTCATCGAAAAGATAGAGTTGGTGGTAGCGTAGGGTATTATCATCCGCTAAATGCCATTGTCTTCGGGCATATTGATAGGACCACTGATTTCCTTCGCGGGGAAAATCAATCCATTCAGGATGACCAAATTCATTGCCCATAAAATTAAGATAACCGCCATTAGCCAAGGAAAGAGTTACAAGTCTAATCATTTTATGCAAAGCGATTCCTCTATCGACAATAATACTGGGGGTAAAGACAGACATTGATGAATACATCTCTTTATCAATCAGTTGAAAAATAATGGTTTTATCACCTACCATTGCCTGATCATGACTTTCAGCATAGCTGATAATTTTTTCTTCATTCCGCTTATCTGTCATACGAAAATAGATATCCCCCACGTGCCATGCTTCATCTTTTTCTAATTTAATGGTTTTAGTCCAAAAGTCTGCAATGCCCATAGACATTCTGTAATCGAATCCCACTCCCCATTCTCTAACGGGAAAAGCCATCCCGGGCATTCCACTAACATCTTCCGCAATAGTAAATGCGTCAGGATTAACTTCTTTGACGACTTGATTTGCCAAAGCGAGATACGTTATTGCATCTTCATCCACATTATCATCAAAATACTGAGTATAGTCAATAAAATCCACCCCAAGACCATGATCCCAATACAGCATACTTGTTACTCCATCAAATCGGAATCCGTCAAATCTAAACTCTTCGAGCCAATATTTAATATTTGATAACAAAAATGTAATAACCTCATTTTTCCCGTAATCAAAACAACGTGAATCCCAGACAGGATGATATCCTTTAGAGCCGTTGTGGAAATAAAGATTATCGCTTCCGTCAAATTGACTTAACCCTTCTTTAACGTTGGAAACAGCATGAGAATGAACAAGATCAAGGATAACAGAAATTCCCATTTCATGCGCTGTGTCAATTAACTCTTTAAGCTCATCCGGTGTACCGAAACGGGAAGAAGGTGCAAAAAAATTGGAAACCTGATATCCGAATGAACCATAATAAGGATGCTCTTGAATGGCCATCAATTGTATCGTATTATATTCCAATTTTTTAATTCTTGGTAAAATATAGGTTTTAAACTCCCAATAGGTAGATATTTTTGGTTCTTCCGAAGACATCCCTATATGTGCTTCATAAATCAGGGGATGTTTTGGACGCTTGGGGTTTGGGAACCTCCATTGATAGGGTGAGGAGGGATTCCACACTTGAGCTGCAAATATTTTAGTCTCTCCATCTTGAACCACACGGCGAACATGAGACGGAAGTCGCTCATCTGCACCGTCCTGCCAAACAACCCATAATTTATATAAATCACAATGCTTTAGGAATGAAAGAGGCAGTTCAATTTCCCAATCTCCATTCCCGATAGGGTGTAAAGCATATTCCGATTTAATTTGCCAATACGAAAATGTCCCGAAAATGTATATTGCTGAAGCATGTGGCGCTTTTTCCCTAAAAATCCAACTCTTTTCCCCTTTATGGAGGCCATAATAAAGATGATTGTTGCAAAAATTTTTCAAAGGCGCTTTTCCATCCGTAAATTCCAATTCACGTAAAATAACTTTTTCATGCCGTTGCCTCAATTTCCTCTCAAAAGGCTTAAGGAGAACATCTTTTTCAATTAATTTTGAGGAACGTCGTTTCATGGGAGTAGAGAATTATGTTTTTTTGCAAATTTAATGAAAATATTATTTAATAAAGAAGATTTGAAAAAGAAATTATGTTTCTTCCTTTTTATAAGATCAATTTAAATATTGAATGGAAAGCTATTTTACCACTCGATCACGAAAATTATATAGTAAAATGGCTGTTGCAACAGAAGCATTTAAAGATTCGGCATGCGAACCAGAAACAGCCGGAATGTGAACTTTTAAATTAATGAAAGATGATATAGATTCAGAAATCCCCATTGATTCATTGCCAATTACAAGAATATCATCCGGCTGAAAAGCAATTTCTGAAATTGCTCTTCCTTCTAAAAATGTTCCTATAACTCTTCGGGGACGTTGCGTATTTTGAAAGAATTCTACTAAATCTGTATAAATCACTTTAACTCGACAAAATGAACCCATGGTAGCTTGCAAAGTTTTAGGATTGGTCAATTCTACACAATTTGCAGAACAAACAATATATTGAAAGCCAAACCATTCGGCAGTTCTTATAATGGTCCCCAAATTTCCCGGATCGCGAATATCATCTAAAACCAATAAAGGCAATTTATCAGGAATATCTGTAAGCGTATAAATAGGGAATGAAACAATGGCCATCACTTCTTGGGGACTGCGCAAACAACTGATACGTTCCATCTCTTTTGATGTAACTACCGTAAATTGTTTCTTATCTAAGTGAGGAATTGCATGAGAATTATACCAATTTTCTGTTCCAAATACCTCATGAACCGGAAAATCTGAATTTAATAAATCTAAAACGGATTTTGTCCCTTCCACAATACTTTGATGCAATTCTTCTCTATATTTTTTTAAATGCAACTTGCTGATTTCAGAAATCCTTTTTTTTGTCAACATTTTTTCACAATAATTTAGGAATATTACTATTTTTATGCAAAAATATCACTTTTTTTAAAAAAAATCGTTTTTCTAATTGATTTAGACTAAAATATTATGTATAATTGCATAGGTAAAACTAATTAATAATTAATTTTATTAACTTTTTGAAAATGAGAAAAATAATTGCTTATTTTTTCTTTTTTGTTACGTGCATATACTTGAGTTTTTCACAAAATAGCTCATCGTCTTCCACTAAAAACATTTTCATTCTTAATTCTTACCACATAACTCAAGGATGGGGCAATAAATTTGCAAGCGGATATTATCCATTTATTAATAACGAAAATTACAACTTATTTATAGAACAATTGAATGAAAAACGGATTCCCTTTTCTCCTGAAATTGGAAAATCGTTTGTTAATCAATATAATACCTTATATAAAAATATACATTTTGATTTAATTGTAGCTTTAGATAATTCAGCACTTGAATTTCTCAATTCTCATATTGATGAATTGAATTTTTTAGAAGGAGTTCCTATTATGGCTGCCGGAATCAATTTTTTTGATTCTTCTATGATTTCAAATATTCCGGAAGCGATGGTTTTGCGTGAAGAGAGTGGAATTCAAGCGACGCTCCTTGAGGCAATGCATCTTTTACCCCAAATAGACACAATTTATTGTCTTATTGATTATACATTAACCGGGAAATTGCTTCAACATGAAGTTAAAGAAGAGATTAAACAATTAAAAAAAGAATATAAGGGGAGCAATAAAGTTACATTCTTATTTAATGAAGATGTTTCATTTGATCAGATTATAGAAGAAATAAATCAATTACCTAAAAATAGTGCTGTCTTTGTTATTCTTTTTGAACGAGATATCCGTAAAATATATTATCCCCCTGACGAGATGATTCGTAGAGTTACTTCCTCGACAAGACTTCCTATTTTTTGTACTTTTGATATGTATATGCAAGAAAAGGTAATAGGGGGCAAAATGGCACGAGGTGAAAGATTAGGCACTTGGCTTGGGGAAAGTATTGTACGTTTTTTTGAGGGGAAGAGGCCTATTCTTGATGTTTCTTATGCTTCAAAACAATTGGAATGGACTTTTTCTTATCCGGCTCTGAAAAACCACACAATTTCTATCAATACATTGCCTGATAATTCTAAAATCTATTTTCAACCCGTTCCATTTCTACAACAATATAAAAGGATTTCTTTCATATTATTGATTTTGATTTTAATTACCTTAGTCGTAATTGTTATTTTCTTCATTTTTAATAAAAGACTTTCTCAAAAAGTGAAAGAACAAGTTAAAAATATTGATGACCTTCTTCTAAATTTTGATTATTTACGTAAAGAAATGCCCATTGGATTTATAGAATTGGATTCACAATTCAGAATAAAATATTGGAACCAAAGTGCTGTCTCTATTTTTGGATATTCCCCCCAAGAGGCTTTGGGAAAGAATTTATTTGAATTAACGGTTCTTCATGAAGATAGAGATAAAGTTGACCTTGTTGTAGAAAATCTTATTAAATATTCTAAAAAAACGTATATTTCTCAATTTTTACATCATAAGTATAATAGCAAGGAATCGCTGAAATGTGAGTGGTTTTTTACTCAAAAAGTAAATCAAAAAGACTCTTCTGCAATATACATGTGTATGGTTATAGATATTACAGAAAGTGAAAATTTGAAACAAGAACAGGCATCTTTAGTAAACATGCTCAAAAGTATGATGTTGAACCAAGACAGATTTATTGCTTCTTCCATGCATGATATTAAAAATATAATTGCTCCGATTGTAGCCTATTCTGAAATGATGGTTCTTTACGACTTACCACAGGAAAAAATTAAAGATTTGGCGAATAGACTGAATAAAAGTACTACAGTTTTGTCCAATGTATTTGTGGAAATGATGAATATCAGTAAAGTTAAAGGAGAATTGATTCAAGCAACGCCAAGTGAATTTAATATTAAAGAATTGGCTAATGATATTGCTGCCATGCTCGAAGAGAGTTATAAACGAAAAGAGATAACCCTTTGTAATGAGTTACCGAATCAAATTATATTTGCCGATTACGAAATGATCTATTCATTGTTAATGAATTTATCTACTAATGCTGTAAAATTCACCCCTCCACACGGAGAAGTAATCATTTCAGGAAAAAAGATTTCGGACATTCATTTTGAAGTAAGAGTTCAAGACAATGGAGTAGGAATTGACCTCGAAAAATTCAATCTGATGATGACCGAAAATAAGTATTTTACAACTAAAGGGACAGATGGTGAAGAGGGAACAGGATTGGGGCTATTGCTTTGCAAAGAGCTTTCTATCAATAACTTTGGAACACTCAGAGCAGAAAATAATGAAGAAAAAGGAGCTTCCTTTTATTTTACTGTTCTTCTCCCTGAAGCAAGTAACCTGTTTGAAAATTGGAAAAAAGCAGCAAAATCGCTACATTAAAACAATCTTACATTAAAAAAAATCGTACTTTTGTAGCATTATCTCATATCTAAAAAATTAAAAATGCTAATTATTGGAATTACCGGAACCATTGGAGCCGGTAAAGGTACCATCGTAAAATATTTAATCGATAAATACAAATTTCAACATTTTTCGGTTCGTGATTTTTTGAAAAAACAAGCACTTGATAGAGGGATTTCAACTCCCGATCGGGATGTTTTTACAAAAATTGCCAATGAACTTCGGGAACAACATTCCCCTTCTTATATTGTTGATGAACTCTTTCAGCAAGCTATACGAGAAGGAAACAATGCCATCATTGAAAGTATTCGTTCTCCGGGAGAAATTACCTCTCTCCGTAGTAAAGGAAAATTCATACTCTTGGCGATTGATGCTCTTCCTGAAATAAGGTATGCTCGAATTAGTGAGCGAAAATCCGAAACAGACCATATCTCTTTTGAAACTTTTATTAAGAATGAACAAAGAGAAATGCAATCAAATAATCCCTATCATCAAAATTTATCTGCCTGTATTTCTCAAGCAGATTTTGTCATTGAAAATAATGGGAGTATTGAAGAATTACAAAACCAAATCGACTATATTTTCGAACAATTAAATCATCGTTATGAAAATTAAGAGTATTGAGTTTCTTCAGTCTGTCGCCGATTGGCGAAAAGCTCCATCCGAAAATTATCCCGAGTATGCCTTTATTGGACGCTCCAATGTTGGCAAATCATCCTTGATCAATATGATAGCCAATAATTCATCCTTGGCCAAAATCTCTTCAAGACCGGGAAAAACACAAACGATCAATCACTTCCTGGTAAATAATGAGTGGTTTCTTGTTGATTTACCCGGATATGGTTATGCGTCTATCTCAAAGACCATGCGTGAGAAATGGGAAAAAATGATACGCAACTATTTCTTAAATCGTCAAAATTTGCAATTAGTCTTTGTCTTAATTGATTCCCGATTAGAACCTCAAAAGAAAGATATTGAGTTTATCAATCAACTCGGAGAAATTTCCATGGCTTTTGCACTGATTTTTACCAAAACCGATAAAATCTCTGACTTGAAAGCCTCTCAAAATATTCAACAATTTAAACAAACACTTCTTGAAACTTGGGAAGATCTGCCCCCAATCTTTAAATCTTCAGCTGTAACCAAAAAAGGGAAAGAGGAGATTTTAGAATATATAGAGCAAATTAATGACACTTTTTATGAAAATCAGAAATAATGATTCGTGAATAAATGAAATATATTGTATTTTTGCCGTTAGAATAATCATGATCTATTAATATTAAACAAAATAAAAATGATGAAAAAGTTTTTTTTAATTATGGCCTGTATGGCATTTGTAACAATTGTCTGGGGGCAAACTTCCAAAAAAGATAAAAACAATCCCAATATGACTTCTTTAATAGAAACCTATTGGATTTTGCAATCTGTTGATGGAAAACCTATTAGTGGAACATTTGACATTACCCCTTACATTCTTTTTGATAAAGGAAATCTATACTACGGAAATACTGGTTGCAACTCTTTTTTTGGAAAATTTACTTCCAAAAAGAATAAACTTAAAATGAAATATACCGGTGCAACCAAAAAAATTTGTGCCAATATGACGACTGAAACAATTTTTCTCAAAGCTCTGAAACAAGAAATATCCAATTATAGAATTGAAGGAGATGTGTTGATTTTGTTGTCCAAAGATCGTGAAATTATGAGATGTAAAGCCGGGGAAAATCCAAACAAGGGTGGAAAATCAGATTTAGAGAATATTGAAGTGGCAACCCCAACTCAAAATCAAGATAGGTCAGAAAAAGAAGAAGAAAAAGAGGTTGAAGATTTCAGAGATTAATTGATTTTTATGAATCCGGAAAATATAATTAAGCAGGCCTTAGCCGAAGATATTGGTAGCGGGGATTATTCCTCGCTATCGTGTATTGATAAGTCCGCTTATGGAGAAATGGAACTGAAAGTAAAACAAAATGGGGTTATTGCAGGAATTGAAGTTGCCAAAATGGTTTTTCACCAAGTAAATCCCGATTTGACTATTAATACCTTTCTTCAAGACGGAGATGAAGTGAAGATTGGAGATATTGCTTTTACCGTGAAGGGTTCTGCACAAAGTATGTTAACAGCCGAACGAACTGTCCTGAACTTTATGCAAAGAATGAGTGGAATTGCAACTTCAACCCGTTTCTATGTAAATATGGTTAAGGGTATGAACACAAAACTTTTAGATACTCGAAAAACCACCCCAAACATGAGATATTTCGAAAAATATGCCGTTCGGGTAGGGGGAGCCGAAAATCATCGTTTTGGATTGTTTGATATGATCATGCTGAAAGATAATCATATCGATTTTGCGGGTGGAATTGAAAAAGCGATTGATGCCACGCTCCATTATCTTGATGCCCATGGTTTAAATCTTAAAATAGAAATCGAAACCCGAAATTTGGAAGAGGTTAAACGTGTGATTAAACACGGAGGTGTACATCGAATTATGTTGGATAATTTTACCCCTAAACTTATAAGTGAAGCATTGCTTCTGATAAATGGAGTATATGAAACTGAGGCTTCCGGTGGTATTACAATCGATACTTTACGGGACTATGCCGCCACAGGAGTGGATTATATCTCAATCGGTGCACTTACTCACCATATTCGCAGCCTCGACTTGAGTTTGAAATTCAAAAAATAATCTCTCATAAATACTTGAGAATATACTATTTGAAATATTGGGACGTTAGTCTGATAATCCTATTTAGAGAATATCTTAATGAAAAAAATTGTTTTTCTTTCCGGTGCAGGCATTAGCGCGGAAAGTGGAATTAGTACTTTCCGCGATTCCGGAGGATTGTGGGAAAATTATGATATTCAAGAAGTTGCATCCATCGAAGGTTGGTATCGTAATCCTGAATTAATGATTCAGTTTTATAACGAAAGAAGAGAACAATTGTCAACGGTAAGTCCCAATAAAGCACATCAAATTATTGCAAAACTTGAAAACCGTTTTGATATTACGGTAATCACTCAAAATGTGGATAATTTACACGAACGTGCGGGCTCGTCTAATATTATTCATTTACACGGCGAATTAACAAAAGTGTGTGCAGAAGATAAGTCTTGTGTGACGGATATCGGCTATCGTGCCATGAAATACGGGGAAAAAGCTCCAAATGGTCAATTATTAAGACCTTTTATTGTCTGGTTTGGTGAAGATGTCCCTAAATTTGATGATGCCATAGAAGTAATGAAAACAGCTGATATCGTTGTTATTATAGGAACTTCTCTAAAAGTTTATCCGGCAGCGAGTTTGTATGACTATGCCCCAAATCAAGCCCTCATTTATTTGATTGACCCGAATGAAGTAACTTCTATTTCAAAAAAAATAGAAGTAATTAAGGAAAAAGCAGCAGCCGGAATGGAACTGCTTCTAAATAAGTTATCATTAATCTATTAATAATCAACTACTATGAAAGACCAATTTGACCCATATCCCCGCAAAAGATTTCATCATTATGCGCTACCCATATATCTTGCCCTTGCTTTTGTTGCCGGAATGGCAGTCTCTGTCTATTTTTTCACATCCAATAAGAAAGTATTCTATGATGAAAGTAAAAAAATGGAGGAGATTTTGTATTATATTGACAGATATTATGTTGACAGCGTAAATACCAAAGATCTCTTTGAAACGAATATCAATACAATGCTCCAAAGTCTTGATCCGCATTCTGCATATTCCAATGCTGAAGAGAATAAAATGCTTGTAGAATCTCTTGAAGGAGCCTTTGAAGGAATCGGAATCCAATTTTCAATCATGGAAGATACGGTAACAGTGGTTGCTACTATCAGCGGAGGTCCTTCTGAAAAAGTCGGAATCAAAACCGGAGATAAAATAATGATCGTAAACGGAAAAAATATTGCAGGAATAGGTATTAAAAATGAAGAGGTCATGAAGTTGCTTCGAGGTGAAAAAAACACCAAAGTAAAGCTGGGTATTAAGAGAATGGGATTTAAAAAGTTATATAATTTTGATTTATTGCGTGATGTAATTCCGACTTATACTTTAGATGTTGCTTATATGATTGATAAGAAGACAGGATATGTGAAAATTAATCAATTTGGAGGAACAACCGGAAAGGAATTTACAGATGCTCTAATCCGTTTAAAGTCCATGGGAATGCAAAAATTAATTTTAGATTTAAGAGGCAATCCCGGAGGCTACTTAGATGCCGGAATTCAAGTATGTGATGAACTGCTCCCGAAAGGCGACATGATTGTCTATACAGAAGGATTGAAAGTGAAAAGCGATAAAATCTATGCCACCTCTTATGGTCATTTTGAAACTGGAGAATTAGTCGTTCTTATTGATGACTTTAGCGCTTCTGCGAGTGAAATTGTGGCCGGTGCCGTTCAAGATAATGATCGCGGAACTATTGTCGGAAGACGATCTTTCGGTAAAGGACTGATTCAACGTCAAATAGATCTTTCAGACCAATCTTCCTTGAGAATTACTACTTCACGATATCATACCCCAAGTGGTCGTTGTATTCAAAAAGATTACCACAATGGTACGGACGAATACAATGAAGAACTCTTTAATCGATTTATTAACGGAGAAATGGAAAGCGCCGATAGCATCAAGTTTGATCCCGAATTACAATATAAAACCAAAAAAGGAAGAATTGTCTATGGTGGGGGAGGAATTATGCCCGACTTTTTCGTTCCGGTGGATCAGGATTCTAATATGACTGCATTTTACCAACTCCTCAATTCCGGGCTTTTATCACAATTTGCATTTGACTATACCTCAAAAAATCAAAATATTTTGAAAAATAAATTTCCTGATGTAACTTCGTTCTTGAATAACATGTATGTCAGCGAAAGCCTCTTCCAACAATTGATTGATAGCTATAAAAAACAAAATAATGATTTATTGAAAGAAATAAATCGCTTATCCAAAGAGGAAATTAAATTATGGCTTAAAGCTTTTATAGGAAGAATTTTATATCAGGAAGAGGGGTTTTACCCGATTATCAATCGTTCGGATAAAGTAATTCTAAAAGCATTGGAATTGTAATCTTGCTTTTATTTATTCCTAATTTGTTCCGATTGTGACCGTCGGAGCTAACTCTTTTTGATTAGGGGGCTTGCTTTTTCCAAAACAAAATCATATAATTGATTATCAAGCACTTTTGTTTGACTTTTCTTTGTTTTTATTTTTTACCGGACAAGAATAATAAATTATTCATTATCAAAAAATTAATACAAAAAAAAGGGTCCCAAGATGACCCTTTTTTGTAAATTCTTAAATTAAAGCAGTGATTAGCCACCGATTTGCAAACGGAAAAATCCGGTACAAGCCAACTTTGAATCTACTTGTTTAATATAATCGCCTACCGAAAGTTTATTGTTGTCAATATAGTCTTGGTTAAGCAGTGTGTTTTCTTTGAGGAATTTATTTAATTTACCTTGGGCAATTTTTTCCACCATTTCTTCGGGTTTTCCTTCTTGGCGGATCATGTCGCGGGCAATTTCCAATTCGTGATCGATTGCGGCTTGCGGAATCGAAGTTGAGTCTAATGCCAACGGATTCATAGCTGCGATTTGCAATGCAATTTCATGGGCAGTTTCTTCGATTTTTTCACCTTTCATGTTGAATCCCACGATGGTAGCTAATTTATTTCCAAGATGATTGTAAGCAGCGATAGTTTCAGCTTCCATGGCTTTATAGTCGGGAAGTTCTACTTTTTCACCTGTTTTCCCGGTCATATCCAACAGAAGTTCAGCAATAGTTCTTCCATTTATAACTTGTGCGGAAAGTTCTTCTTTGGTTTTAATTTTATGTTCGATTGCAAAATCGATAATAGAATCAGCCAATGCTATAAATTCTGCATTTTTTGCTACGAAATCGGTTTCACAACTTACCACGACAACGGCGCCAAAGTCTTTAGCAGCATTTGCTTTAGCAACCACGCGACCTTCGTTAGATAAACGGTCTGCACGTTTAGCAGCTACTTTTTGACCTTTTTTTCTGAGAATATCGATTGCTTTATCAAAATCGCCTTCAGCTTCCACTAAAGCATTTTTACAATCCATCATTCCCACACCGGTGGCTAATCTGAGTTTATTGACTTCTGCAGCAGTTATTGTTGCCATATTATAATTTGTTTTTAAGGTTAATACTATTTTTTTGAACTTCCGGCTTTGGTAGGAGTAGTTTTCCTAATGGTAGTTCTTTTTCTTTTGCCGGCTTCTTGTGGTTCATCATCAATGCCTTTTACTTTCTTAACTGCAGGTTGAATGGCAGTTTTGCTTGGGGCAACCAAATCTTCATCAATATCATCGATATCAATATTTAGGTTATCCGTTTCATCGGTATCGATAGTTTCTTCTTCTGCATTTTCTTTATCGTATTTTCTTTCTGCAAGTCCTTCAGCAATGGCATCACATACCATTTTTACAATTAAAGAAATTGACTTAGAAGCATCATCATTAGCCGGAATCGGAAAATCAATTAATTTCGGGTTAGAATTGGTATCCAAAATTGCGAAAGTGGGGATATTCAATCGACGAGCTTCTGCCACAGCGATGTGTTCTTTTAAGATATCCACAACGAAAACAGCGGCCGGAAGTCTGGTAAGATCAGCAATAGAACCTAAGTTCTTTTCCAATTTAGCTCTTTCGCGTTGGAGTTGTAATTTTTCTCTTTTGGAGAGGTTATTGAATTGAGAACCGGCTACAAGACGGTCTATATTGCTCATTTTTTTAACGGCTTTACGGATTGTAAAGAAGTTTGTAAGCATTCCGCCAGGCCAACGTTCAGTCACGTATGGCATTCCAACTTCTTTTACCAACTCGGAAACGGTTTCTTTAGCTTGTTTTTTAGTAGCTACAAAGAGGATTTTACGTCCTGATTTTGCTATTTGTTTTGCAGCGGCACAGGCTTCGTCTAATTTTTCAATCGTTTTATGGAGGTCAATGATATGAATTCCATTTTTTTCCATAAAAATATAAGGAGCCATTGCGGGGTTCCATTTTCTTTTCAAGTGTCCAAAGTGACATCCTGCGTCTAATAAATCATTAAATTCTACTTTTCCCATTTTGTTTTTTTTAAATTGTTTACATTCTTAAAATCAATTGCTGAGTAGTTCAGATGAAGAAGTCTCAGCAATTTCGATACTAAACTGCATATATTATATTGTAAGAAATACTAACGTTTGCTGAATTGGAATTTCTTACGTGCTTTCGGTTGTCCCGGTTTTTTACGTTCTACCATACGGGGGTCACGACGAACAAGACCTTTAGCTTTCAATGCAGGACGAATTTCGGGATTAATTTCCATAAGTCCGCGTGAAATTGCCAAACGTAAAGCTTCTGCCTGACCGGAAATTCCGCCACCATCCAAATTAACTTTTATGTCATATTCTCCTTCAACACCGGCAATGATAAGAGGCTGTTTTACAACATACTGTAATGTAGCCAAACTAAAGTATTCTTTGTAATCACGATTGTTAATCGTAATCTGACCACTGCCTTTTTTCATATAAATTCTTGCGACAGCAGTTTTTCTTCTTCCTATTGTATTAATAACTTCCATGATGTTTACTTAATTTCGTTAATGTTAATGGTTTTGGGTTGCTGTCCTTCATGCGGATGGTTTGGTCCGACATAAACGTATAAATTGCGAAACAATTCAGCTCCCAATTTATTTTTGGGTAGCATTCCTTTAATCGCATGCTCTAAAATTCCAATCGGATTTTTTTTCAAAAGTTCCTTTGGCGTAGCAAAACGTTGGCCTCCGGGGTAACCGGTATGACGAACATATTGCTTGTCGTCCATTTTATGGCCGGTGAATCTCACTTTTTCCGCATTAATGATGATTACATTGTCTCCACAATCAAAATGAGGAGTGTAATAGGTTTTAGTCTTTCCCCGTAAAATACGAGCTGCTACCGTAGATAAGCGTCCAACGATCTCATTTTCGGCATCAATGACAACCCACTCTTTTTT
This sequence comes from Bacteroidota bacterium, assembly GCA_022708105.1. GTDB lineage: Bacteria > Bacteroidota > Bacteroidia > Bacteroidales > WCHB1-69 > DUOL01. The sequence continues at coordinate 23,088 of JAKIZI010000014.1, read as the reverse complement.
AACAATTTGTTCGTTTGCTGCAATTGTTTTGTAACTTACTGCTTTCATTTTTTTTTCTTTTCTGTGAGTCAATCGTTCACCCAATTAACTCGATTTGTATTTAATTTACCTTACTTAATGAAGATAATAATCGGCTTTTTTAAGGGTGCAAAAATAATCTTTTTTTTTCATATACTCAAGTGGTTATCTATCTTTTTTCATAATTTATTTTCCTATAATAATTTAGAATATATATATAATTGATAATGAGCTGTTTATATTTAAATACCAATTAATAATCTTAGATATAAAAGCATGAGGAAAAAAGTTATATCTTTGAAGCCGTAATAAACAGAACGCAATATCATGACATTTTCCTCACAAGATTTAAAATTTATTCAAGATTCAGGACGTTCGGCGGAAGAAATTTTAAAGCAATTTCACTATTTTGAAACCGGATTCCCATTTGTACAATTAGTTCGACCTGCTACGCTCGGAGACGGGATTCATAAAATTGAAGATCAGGAGATGTTGTCTTTATTAGAGCAATTTTCCTTGATGAAAGAGTATTATCGTATTGCAAAGTTCGTGCCTGCGTCGGGGGCAGCTTCTCGGATGTTTAAAGACCTTTATCCTTATTTGGATACCACAACCGCTCCTCTGAAAAGTAAGATTGCTCATTTTATGAATTCACTTTCCGAATGTGCTTTTTTTCATGATTTAGAACAAGTAATGATGCGTGACGGATACCAACTGAAAGAAATGGTTATTCGTGAAGATTATGCCTTGATTTTGGAGTATTTATTGACGGAAAAGGGATTAAATTACGGAAATTTACCCAAAGCATTGTTGAAGTTTCATACCTATGGCGATGAAACACGAACTGCTTTGGAGGAACATTTGGTAGAAGCAGCGAGATATGCTCAAAATAACGATCATTCGTGTTTTTTGCATTTTACGGTTTCCCCGGCTCATCAACAGGAATTTGAAAAGAGAGTTTCTGAAGTGCTTCCTGCTTTTGAACAGAAATTTTCAGTGAAATATCATATCTCTTTTTCGGTACAACATCCTTCCACAGATACATTAGCGGCTGAGATGGACAATCGTCCTTTCTACGATGATAAAGGCTCGTTGCTTTTCCGTCCCGGAGGGCACGGTGCGTTGATATACAACTTAAATCAATTAAAATTTGACGTTATTTTTATTAAGAATATTGATAATGTTCAACCTGAAGATAAATTGGAAGAGACAATTATCTATAAGAAAATATTGGCGGCCTATTTAATGCAAGTACAAACTCAAATTCATCACTTTTTGAAAAAAAATGAGCAAGGAGTTGTGACTTCTGCTGAAAAAGAAGAAATGATACAATTTGTGGAGAAAACATTACAATTAAAAAAGAGAACCTCCCAAAATCTTGTTGATGTCTTAAATCGTCCCATACGGGTATGTGGAATGGTGAAAAATCAAGGAGAACCGGGTGGGGGACCATTTTGGGTGAAAAACAGTAGGGGAGAGGAAGCTCTTCAAATTGTGGAGTCTGCCCAAATTGATATGGAGAATGACAAACAAAAAGTTGTTTTTGAAAAATCCACCCATTTTAATCCGGTAGATTTGGTTTGTTCCTTCAAAGATTTTAGAGGCAATTATTTCAACTTGCATGATTATGTAGATCCCGATGCAGGATTTATATCTTATAAATCTTACGGAAATCGTAAACTTAAAGCAATGGAACTTCCTGGTTTATGGAACGGAGCCATGTCAAATTGGATAACTCTTTTTGTAGAAGTACCGCTCATTACATTCAATCCGGTAAAAACAGTTTTTGATTTAATAGACCGTTAATTATTTTTCCGGTATGATTAAAAAAAATTGTATTTTTGCCCCATTAAAATATTTATATCATGAAAAAATTTAATTTTTTAATTCTAACTCTATTATTTTTAATTCCACTAACTTGCATAAAAGCTCAAAAAGAGAAAGGAATTGCGGTCATTGGTTTTTATAATCTTGAAAATCTGTTTGATACAGAAAATGATCCGACTATAAATGATGAACAGTTTTTACCTGAAGGAGATTATCGTTGGACCCCGGAAAGATATCAACACAAATTGAATAATATGTCACGAGTATTAGCCGCTATTGGTTCAGAATACGGAGGATTGGTAGCTGTTGGGGTTTCTGAATTGGAAAATAAACGTGTACTTGAAGATTTGATTGCAACAGATAATTTGAAAGATCGTAATTGGGGAATTGTACATTATAATTCACCTGATTATCGTGGTGTGGATGTCGGCTTTTTGTATGATAAAGGAAGGTTCAGAGTGTTAGGTTCCAAATCATATGAATTAAGCTTTCCTGACAATCCGACTTTTAAAACGCGTGATCAATTAGTGGTAACCGGAATGTTGGATGAAACTGATACTCTACATATTATTGTCAATCACTGGCCTTCAAAACGAGGTGGTAAACGTAGCATCGCAAGTCGTGCTGGTGCAGCTCAGCTTACTCGTTCTATTGTGGATTCCTTGATGAACTTAAATCCGTATGCTAAAGTTATTGTTATGGGAGACTTAAATGATGATCCCGATTCAAAAAGCATTTTAACACATCTTAAAACCAAGAAGAAAATTGAACAAACCGAACCGAAAGATATTTATAATCCAATGTATCAGATGTATAAAAGAGGAATTGGCTCTTATGCATATCGCGACAACTGGAGTCTTATTGACCAAATTATAATTTCTTACGGACTTTTAAATCCTGCTAAAAATTCGTTCAAATACGTCTCGGCACATGTGTACACCGATCCACTAATTATGCTAAAAACACAAGTAGGTTCTTATGAAGATTATCCATACAGAACTTATGCCGGTGGTGCATATCAAGGCGGTTATAGCGACCACTTCCCGGTATATATTATTCTAAAGAAATAAATAATCAGAACTCAATTAAATGCGTATGGATAAGAAATTAGTCGTAATTCCAACATACAACGAAAAAGAAAATATTGAAAATATTATTAGAAAAGTATTTTCATTGGGAGATTATCATATTCTGGTCGTAGAAGACAATTCTCCTGACGGCACAGCAGCTATTGTAAAGCATTTAATGACTGAATTTTCTGACAGACTTTTTATTGAGGAACGCAAAGGAAAATTAGGTCTTGGAACAGCGTATATTCACGGTTTTAAATGGGCTTTAGATAAGAAATACGATTATATTTTTGAAATGGATGCCGATTTTTCGCATAATCCGGCCGATTTAGATCGTCTTTATAGAGCTTGCGTTGATACACCGGCTGATTTGGCTGTAGGTTCTCGATATTGTAATGGAGTGAATATCTTGAATTGGCCGATGTCTCGCTTATTAATGTCTTATTACGGTTCAGCATACGTGAGATTTATCCTTGGAATACCAATTAAGGATACAACTGCAGGCTTTAAATGCTTTAGAGCAGAAACTCTTAATGCAATAGATTTTTCGAAAATTAAACATATAGGTTATGGATTTCAAATTGAAATGAAATTTACGGTGTGGAAATTGAAATTTAAAATTGTGGAAGTTCCGATTATTTTTTCCGATAGAACTGAAGGAACTTCTAAAATGTCATCCGGCATTTTTAAAGAAGCAATTTTAGGCGTAATTGGTTTAAAATTGAGAAGCTTTTTTAGAAAATGGGAACGTATTAATCAAAAATAGGATATCAAGTCATAAAAAGGTGAATAAATGGATAAATCCTCATATTCACCTTTTTTTAGATTCTTTTATTTAACATAATATAAATTATAGGACAAAAAGTACAAGAATTTTTGAATCATAATTTATCCAAATTTTTAACTCTTCTATTAACTTTTTTATTATGATAACTATCTACTTATGTTTTTAATTTTATTGATTCTCAGAAATCTTATTTTATTCAATTCCCAACAGATAATTTATTTCTGAATTCTCAATACGAATATTCATTTGAATAAAATCATAATCGGTTTTAATTTTAGGAATTTTAATTTTAATTTGATTTTCTCCGGTTATGAGTTTATAGGTTTTGGAAATTGTTTTCCCTGAATTCTTAAAATATAAATCTGTTGAAATAATTTGTTCTGATTTAGAAATTACAGTAAACGAAATCATTTTCCCTTTAAAATCGTAATTAGATAATTGTATTATAATTGAATTATCTGGATTATGATAATTTAAGTTATTGTATTTCAAAATATTATAAGCTTTAAGAAAATCTGCAATTCCGTATCCCATTGTATCATTGGGAGTCGTTGCATTATCCCCACTCTGTCTGATGGCATTCATAATTTCCATATTAGATTTTTCAGGGAAAGCTTGCCATAGGCATGCCGCCATTCCGGCTAGCACAGGGGAAGAAAAAGAGGTTCCATTGCTTTGGATTGTTTTACTTCTTGGGTTGGCTACGTACGTATTGTAGCCGGTTGCCAAGACATCTGGTTTAATTCTTCCGTCGGCTGTTGGTCCGTAAGAGCTAAAGGGAGCCCTATTTCCGTAAACATCTGTTGCTCCGACACTTAAAATTCCTTCGGCATCAGCCGGACATCCGATATAATGCCATTTTTTACTACCTTCATTGCCGGCACTGTTACAAATTAGGAGTCCTTTTCGTGCTGCAATTGTTGCTGCTTGTGAAGCCCTACTTACTTGTCCGGTCAAATCCTGATAGATTCTTTTATGGGTTGAATCGTCAAATTTTGTATAACCCAATGAAGAATTCAGGAGATCTACTCCGAGACTGTCCGCCCACTCCACTCCTGCCACCCAGTTATCTTCCTCCACCTTATTTTCAGATCTATCATCTTCTGTTTTAGCTAAATAGACAGATATTTTGGGAGCGCTCCCTACTAATTCCCCGGGAATATAAGAAGCAATGCATGAAAGAACCATTGTCCCATGACTGGTTTTTCTAAACGGATTAACTCCCAATTCTACAAAATTTCTTACTCCAAGCAATCTGTTTTCTTCACGTAAAAGATTGAAATAACGCAAAGTATCACTATTATGAAATCCTGCATCCATTACCATCATCACCATATTGTCTCCTAAATATCCCATTCTATGCAACCAATGAATATTATTAAGTCTTATTTGCTCTTCAGATTTTCCATATTTGAAATCAGATTTCCATGAATTTGAGCGAATTACCTCTCCCCTACTCTGATAACTGAAATTAATATCTTGAAAGAGTTCAGGTTCTTCCATGGAAATTGTTCTTTCACAAGTTTTTACAAAAGGCAATTTCATAATTTTATCCATAATAAAACTATCTTGTGCATATATAGTAATTGCATTATGCCATTTTGATTTAGTAAAAAGGACAATTTCGCTGTCGATCTTTAGTACTTCCGCGATATAATGGGAATTTACCGGTAAATCCTCTTCTGTAATTGGAATGTTGAATCGAGCTCTTTTTTCTATGGCACGAGGGGAAAGAAATTCTTCAGGTTTATTGACTGAATATGAGGAGTTGTCTTTATCCTTGAATTGAATCCAATATTTAGCCGGATATTGAGCAAAAACAGTTCCCCATACCCAAATGAGGATGAAAAAGGTTAATGATAATTTTCTCATTGTACTAATCGTAATTTATTTTTGTATGCGTTTGTGTTCTTCTTTATACCAATACATCGATTTTCCCAAAAGAGATACGCCCCAATATCCTCTGACTTTCAATTTGGTAGAGGATTCAAATTTCATATACATCGAATAGGTTCCACTCTTTCCCGGATACTTAACTATTCCGTTACGCCAGTCATTTTCCTTTTTGTTAAATTCCAATCCTTTCAAAAAAACAAGATTAAGGAATTTTTTTTTGGCCAGATTTTCAACCCAGCACACGGTTCCATCGTATTTGCCTTGTGCATTTTTATAGATATAAATCTGAGACGCTTCATCCGTAAAAGGATCAACGGAATAATAATATCCGATGATGTCATCGGGTTTACTTTGTTGAGCATTACTCCAAAGTGGAATTAAGCAGACTATAATTAATAATCTATAGATCCAGGACATTATTTTAAATTAATATCGCAAAAATACAATTTTTTATTTATTAAAAAAAATAAATTTACCATCTTCCAAACTGTCAATCATTATTGTATTCCCCTGAATAATAGCTCCTTCTAATATTATTTTAGAAAGTTCATTTAATATTTTCTTTTGAATAACTCTTTTCAATGGTCTGGCTCCGTAGGTAGGATCATATCCTAATTCTCCAAGAAGATCCAACGCAAATTTGGTAAATTCAACCTTAATATTTTGTTGTGCCAATAGATTATTTAAATCATTGATTTGAAGTTTAATAATCTCTTTAATTTCCCGTTTGGAAAGAGGTTGAAACATGACAATTTCATCAATTCGATTGATAAATTCGGGAGGCAATGTTTTCTTTAAGAGATCTATAATCTCAATTTTTGTTTTTTCAAAGACCTCATTATCAGAAAATGAACCTCTATCGGAATAATTTTCCTGAATAATATTTGAACCCATATTGGAAGTCATGATGATAATTGAATTTTTAAAATCTGCGGTACGACCTTTATTATCAGTAAGTCGTCCATCATCAAGCACTTGGAGAAGAATATTAAAAATATCGGGATGTGCTTTTTCAATTTCGTCAAACAGCACCACAGAATAGGGTTTGCGTCTCACTTTTTCCGTTAGTTGTCCCCCTTCATCATAGCCCACATAACCCGGAGGAGATCCAATCAATCGAGAAACAGAATGACTTTCCTGAAATTCACTCATATCAAATCGAATCATGGCATCTTCCGTATTAAAAAGGTATTCTGCCAATGTTTTGGCAAGTTCTGTTTTGCCCACACCGGTAGTTCCCATAAAGATAAAAGAGCCGATTGGTCTGCGGCTGTCCTGCAAACCGGCGCGGCTTCTGCGGATGGCATCTGCAATAGCAGTAATGGCTTCATCTTGTCCGACGACTCTTTTATGGAGTTCTGTTTCGAGATGGAGCAATTTGGCACGTTCACTTTCGAGCATTTTACTTACCGGAATTCCTGTCCATCTAGCCACAACTTCTGCAATGTCATCAGCGCCAACTTCTTCATCAATCATAGCCCCTTTATCGTGAATGGCATCCAACTCTTTTTGCAATTCTTCTATTTCTCGTTCTGAATTTTTAATAATTCCATAGCGAAGTTCTGCAACACGTCCGTAATTTCCTTGTCGTTCTTCATTTATAGCTTCTAATTTATATTGTTCTATATTTGTTTTAATATTTTGAATTTTTTCCACCACCTCTTTTTCTGTTCTCCATTTGGTAGCAATTACATTGCGTTGTTCTTGCAGTTCAGAGATTGTTTTGCTTAATTGTTCTACTTTCTCAGGAGTATTTTCTCTTTTAATAGCTTCTCTTTCAATTTCCAACTGGCGAATTTTTCTTTCCACTTCATCTAATTCTTCGGGAACAGAATTAATTTCCAATTTTAGTTTAGCGGCAGCTTCATCAATTAGGTCGATGGCTTTATCCGGAAGAAAACGTTCGGTTATGTAGCGTTGAGATAAATCGACCGCTGCAATAATTGCTTCATCAAGAATTCTTACTTGGTGATGGGTTTCATATCTTTCTTTTAAGCCACGAAGTATAGAAATTGCCGAGATTTTATCCGGTTCATTGATCATAACCGGTTGGAAACGTCTTTCTAAGGCTTTGTCTTTTTCAAAATATTTTTGGTATTCATTTAAGGTTGTGGCTCCGATGGAACGTAATTCACCACGGGCAAGTGCCGGTTTCAAAATATTGGCAGCGTCCATGGCACCTTCACCCGATGCTCCTGCTCCCACGAGTGTATGTATTTCATCAATAAACAAGATGATTTCTCCATCGGCTTCAACTACTTCTTTAATGACACTTTTTAATCTTTCTTCAAATTCCCCTTTATATTTAGCTCCGGCAATTAACGCTCCCATATCCAAAGAATAGAGTTGTTTACTCTTCAGATTTTCCGGAATATCACCGCTCACGAGTCGATGTGCCAAACCTTCGGCGATGGCTGTTTTCCCTACCCCGGGTTCTCCGATTAAAATAGGATTATTTTTGGTTCTCCGGGAAAGAATTTGCAAGACTCTTCGTATTTCATCATCGCGCCCGATGACCGGATCCAGTTTTCCTTTTTGGGCGGCATCATTCAAATTTCTTGCATATTTATTTAGGGCATTATAGGTTTCTTCGCTTGTAGCACTCGTAACTTTGCTTCCTTTACGCAATTCTGTAATAGCAGCTTTTATCCCTTTTTCTGTTACTCCTGCATCTTTCAAAATCTTTGATGTAGCATCATTGGTCATAAAAATACCATAGAAAAGATGCTCTAACGAGACAAATTCGTCGCCCATTTCGTTACAATACAAAATTGCTTTTTGAAGAGCACTTTGGGCAGTTCCGGACAAATAGACATCTCCTCCCTGTACTTTAGGAATGCTCTTTATTTGGCGATCCACTACTTGTAAAATAACAGGGGGCGTAACTCCTTGTTTTTTTAAAAGAAAAGGAATTACATTTTCATCAATTTCAAGCATTGATTTCAAAATATGCAAATTGTCAATTTGAGTTTGTTGATTGTTCATGGCAATCATTTGTGCATTGGCAATTGCTTCTTGTGATTTTATGGTTAGCTTATTTAAATTCATAATGTTTTTTTTTATAAATACACTTATAAACTAACAATAATATTGCCATAGTAATTTACTGACAAATTGTCAGAAAAAAATAAAAGGAAGAGAGTAACCGATTGTGATTACAAGTTAATAAATTCCCGAATATCAGTAATAATTTTATCGGCAAGAAACTGAGAAGTAGGTTCTGTAGTAGCTTCTGCATATATTCTGATAATTGGTTCCGTATTTGAAGAACGGATATGTAACCAACTATCCTCAAAATCGATTTTAACCCCATCAATAGTGGTTACTTTATAATCGGAATACTTTTTTTTCAAATGTTCTAAAATTGCTTTAACGTCAATTTCCGGGGGTAATGAGATTTTATTTTTGGAAATATAGTAAGCCGGGTAAAGGCGTTTTATTTCGGAGCAAGTTTTTTTTGTTTTGGCCATAAAGGAAAGGAAAAGGGCGATTCCCACCAATGCATCTCTACCATAGTGAAGAGTCGGATAAATAACCCCACCATTGCCTTCGCCTCCGATTACAGCATTGTGTTCTTTCATTTTTTCGATAACATTCACTTCTCCAACTGCAGAGGCAAAATAATCTACTTGATATTTATGACTTACATCGCGCAATGCCCTGGAAGAAGATAAGTTCGATACCGTATTTCCCTTTTGGTATTGCAATACATAATCAGCGACAGCGACAAGAGTATATTCTTCTCCGAACATTTCTCCATTTTCATTGATAATAGCCAATCTATCTACATCAGGATCGACAACAAAACCAACATCAAAATTTTGTGCAGCGAGTAAATTTGAGATTTCATGTAAATGTTCCGGTAGCGGTTCCGGGTTATGCGGAAAAATTCCGGTAGGTTCTCCGTTAAGAATGGTAACATTTTGTACGCCTAATTTATCTAATAACAACGAAATGGCCATTCCACCGGTTGAATTAACGGCATCAAGTGCTACCTTAAAGTGTGCTTCAGAAATTGCTTGGAGATCAACCAAATTAAGTTTTAAAATAGCATCCACATGGTCGGCTATTGCATGATTATATTGAGAATAACTCCCTAATTGTTTAACCGGGGCATAAATAAAATTTCCTTTATTGACTAATTCCAGTAATTGTGCACCTTCTTGGGCAGAGATGAATTCTCCATATTCATTCAATAACTTTAATGCATTCCATTCCATTGGATTATGGCTCGCAGTAATAATGATTCCTCCGTCAGCTTGGAGCTTTGTCACTGCCATTTCCACAGTGGGAGTAGTTGACAATCCTAAATCAACAACATCCGCTCCGGTACTTTGTAATGTGGCACATACCAGATTATTCACCATGCTTCCTGAGATACGTGCATCACGACCAACCACAATCTTAAGCTTTTTTTTATCTAACCTTTCAGATAGAAAGATGGAATAAGCAGTAGTAAAGTTGACAATATCGATGGGAGTGAGATTTTCTCCGGATTTTCCTCCTATAGTGCCTCTGATTCCTGAAATTGATTTGATTAATGACATGATATTTTATTTTATGTTTCAGGTATAAGTTCGTATTTTATTCTTAAAAATAATTATTAAAAAACGAGTAATTTAATAGAATAATAAATCCACATCTCCTTTCCCTTCACGAATAATCTCTAAATCTCCCGTTGTGCAATCAACTACTGTAGAAGGTACATTATCTCCAAAACCCCCATCAATTACAATATCAACCTTATCCCTATATTTTTCATAGATGAGCTCAGGATCTGTTGTATATTCAAGAATTTCATCATCATCTTTGACGGAACTCGATAAAATCGGATGTCCAAGAATAGTTACAATTTCTAAAATGATGTTGTTATTTGGAATTCTTATCCCGACAGTTTTCTTCTTACTTTGAAGAATCTTGGGAACGTGATTATTGGCTTCAAGAATAAAAGTATACGGACCGGGTAGCGTTTTCTTCATTGCTTTAAAAACCTGATTGTTAATAGGTTTTGTAAAATCTGAAAGATGACTTAAATCAGCACAAATAAAAGAGAGGGACGATTTTTTCTTTTTATTTCCGATAATATCTATAATTCGTTCAATACTTTTAGGTCTAAAAATATCGCACCCAATCCCATATATTGTATCAGTAGGATAAATAATAATTCCCCCGTCTTTAAGGCACTCGACTATTAATTGAATTTCTCGGGGATTTGGATTTTCGGGATAAATTTTAACCAGCATATTACATTATGGTATAAAAAGAGGGTAAGCTACTTATATCGCATCGCTACAACCAATGTACCCTTGCTACATTCCTGTCCTGGGGGAGTTAAAAGGGAGCTGATCGTATAAGACTTACCCGCTGCAAAGATACCATTTATTTTGATTTCCCAAGCTTCATTGTAGTGAATTTAATTTTTTTTAATCTTTATTCACTTATTTATAAACAAGCCAAACGTTAAATCAATATTATTTAAGAAGTTAGATTTTTGTTTCTTCTTTTTTCTAATTTACGAAGCCAGATAGGCAGCACAAAAAGTCCAATAAGTAAGTATGGGTAATATGAAATCATTCTCCATGCCAAAGCCGTAGCCCCTTGTAAATTCAGAGGAATGAATTCCCCAAAGAAGGCAGGAAAACTAATCTCAGCAACTCCGCTCGCGCCCGGAGTAGGACTAATTAACAGAATTACCCACATAATAAGTTGTTTCGCAAAAATGCTGACTTGCTCCGTCCAAGTGAAGTCCTCAAGCGGATTAATGGCAACAATCAGACAATTCAGAACCAAATAGCGAGCTGTCCACGAAAAGGAAGTAGCCGTGAACGCCAACAACCAATAGCGAAAAGATTTTCCTTTTAGTTCTTTAGAAGTTAAAATAATATCTTCTCCGGTTTGAGCTGCATCGTTTCTCCATTTTCTTAAAAAACGAATAGAGAAAATGGTTATAAGCAACTTTTTGAATCCTCTGGGAATAACAAAAATCGCTATTAAAATAATTGTTGTAAATAGAATGATAACTCCGTAGCCAATATAAAAAAAGAAGGATAGATCGAATCCTAAATTTCCGTTGACTTGAAGAATAGAATTTCCTGAAACGATTAAAATTACCGCTACAGCCAAAATATAGAAGAGTTCATCCAAAAAAGAGGCAGTCATTACGATGGCAGTACTTTTCCCGAGGGTAAATCCTTCGGCTTTAAGAAAGAAAATAGCAAACGGAGAGCCGCCGACCACTGAAGGGGAAGCCGCAGAGGCAAATTCCCAAAGCATAATTACCTGAAAAGTGCTTTTCCATGACATATAGTGTCCTGTAAGTATTTGAAGTCTCCAGATATACATCAAGTCTCTGAGGAACATGAAAAAGAAAGCCAAAACAACAAAAAAGAGACTCACTTCAATGCCCCGTAAAAGAGAAAAATTAAATTCATTGACCCATATTGAATAAGCAGAAAAACCAAAACCTATTAAAATGGGAATTACAACACGTTTGAAGTTGAAAATAGATTTAAGTTTCTGATTTTGTTGAGCGGACATAATTATTAGGGGGCGTATAAAAAATCACATTCCCTATATTTTGGAAATGTGATTTGTAGATTATCAATCGTGTATCATAGATTCATTACCATGAGATTCCATTAGAAGATAAATAGATTTGCGCTTCTTTTGATCCTAATTGCGCTGCTTTTTGAAGGGCAGCAATGGCTAAATCCTGATTCCCGTTTTCAAAGTAAGCGATACCAAGATTGTAATGAATTGCAGATTCTTTAGGGGTAATCTCGATTGCTTTTTGGTAAGCAATGATTGCTTGCGGAAAATCTTTTTTATCCAAATAGGCATTTCCCATATTATAATAGGCATCCGGATAGTCGTTCTTTAGGGTAATTGCTTTTTGGTAGCACTTTACGGCATCATCATAATTCCCTATAGCGTAATAAGCATTTCCCATATTGAAGAAGGGTTGTGGTAAACTTGATTCAATGGCAATTCCTTTTTGATAATATTCAAGAGCCAATTCATTCAATCCCAATTCTTGTGATTCGAGTGCCTTAATAAAGAGATTTTCGGCTTCTTTTGCCTCCTCCGCAGTTAGTGGCTTTGTTTTCGGTTGATCTAACTGTGGTGATGGTACCTTAGCTGATTCAACTTGAATACTTACTTTAGCTTTGCCTTCAGTTGGATTAGTTATCTCATTTTCAATTTTTTCGGCAAGGATTTCCAGATTAGTGTTTAATTCTCCTTTTAAAGTACATTTCTTCTTATTCCAATCCTGTTGGATAGAGGAAGTAATCTCTTTACGAATAAGGTCTTTAACTTTGTTTGTATTATCAGGAGTAAGAAAATCGGGACTTGAAAAGAGTTGTTTGTAGGAGAGTTCATCGTAGATTGCATTGACAAATTTGTCATACAATTTTAGTTCTGCTCCGTTTCTGGCCACAATACTGTCACTGTTTTTTTCAGTAACGGAAAAGGAAAATTTGGTTTCCTGTGCCACCCCATAAAAAGTCGATATCATTAAAACGACAATCATGGAAAGAATTTTAACTGTTTTCATTGTTGTAAATTTAAATAATGTTTATTATTTTCTGCAAAGATAATGAAGAATTTTAATAATAAGAAGTCTTTATTGTGAAAAATTAAGAAATTACTACTTTTTTTACAACTTCTGCGGCTTTTTCAGCAGCTCCTCCCCCACCCAACAATTCTTTCAATTTCAAGTATTCTTCTTTCATTTCATTGATATTCTTTTGATTATGAAGGATTTGATTGAGCTCCGCGTACAGATTGCTTACAGTTAAATCATTCTGAATTAATTCTGTAACAATTCTCCGATTTGCGACCAGATTGACTAATGATATATATTTTATCTCCTTAATAAGCCATTTTGCAATTAAATAGGAAAAAAAGTTTCCTTTATAACAGATAACTTGCGGAACGTTAAAAAGTGCTGTTTCCAGCGTGGCAGTTCCTGAAGTAACTAAAGCCGCTTGGGCGTGGCGCAGCAAAAGATGATTATCATAAACAATCGGAATATTCTTATTTTTAAGGATAGCGCGGTATCGACTTTCGGGTTGCCACTTCACTCCGGAGATAACAAACTGATAATCAGGAAAACGCTGGGGGATTTGAAGCATAATGGGCAACATCATATTGATTTCCTGTTTCCGACTCCCGGGCAAAAGTGCTACAATAGGCTTTTCTGAGAGATGATAAGTTGCTCTGAAATCAGTTGAATCATGGTCAGGGGATGTCGTTTGGGGCAGTTCATCCAATAAAGGATGTCCCACATAATCTACTTCATAATCATATTTTGCATAAAATTCTTTTTCAAAAGGCAAAATGGTAATCATTCTATCCACATATTTTTTAATAGAATGGATTCTCCCCTTTTTCCATGCCCATACTTGAGGAGAGATATAATAAACCACTTTAAAATTGTTTTCTTTGGCAAATTTGGCGATTTTCAGATTAAATCCCGGATAATCAACCAAAATGACTACATCAGGTTCATAAAGCAGAATATCAGTCTTACAAATGGCTAAATTACTGAGAATGGTTTTGAGATTAAGGACTACTTCAAGAAAGCCCATAAAAGCTAACTCTTTATAATGCTTTACGATATCTCCGCCTTCATTTTCCATGAGATCTCCGCCCCAACAGCGAAAATCGGCTTCAGGATCTTGGAGTCGAATTGATTTCATTAAGTACGAAGCATGTAAGTCTCCGGAGGGTTCTCCTGCGATGATGTAATATTTCACGGGTTATAATTTTCTTTAAAGTTTATTAATAAGATTTTGAAGATTAAAATGAAAGCGAATTTAGGAGCGAATCATCCGCCAGATTAGGCATGGTAACTTTGAGTTGCGGGTTGAGTGTCATAGCTCGTTTTACGGTTGAGAGGGCAGGACTATTTCGCGCCCATGCTCGACGGGCGATGCCATTATTTACATCCCAAAAGAGCATATTTTTAAGCCGTCTGTCCGCAGCATCACTTCCATCGAGCACCATCCCAAATCCACCGTTGATAACCTCTCCCCAGCCGACTCCGCCACCGTTATGAATGGATACCCACGTTGCTCCGCGGAACGAATCCCCGATCACATTTTGAATAGCCATATCTGCAGTAAATGAAGATCCATCGTATATATTCGATGTTTCACGGAAAGGAGAATCTGTTCCCGACACATCATGGTGGTCACGCCCTAACACAATCGGCGCTGTGATTCTTTTCTCCCGAATAGCTTTGTTGAAAGCTGCAGCAATTTTTATGCGTCCTTCTGCATCAGCATATAATATTCTGGCTTGTGAGCCTACTACTAAGTTATTTTCCTTGGCTTCACGAATCCAATGAATGTTGTCCTGCATTTGTTGCTGAATCTCATGGGGAGCATATCCGCTAATTTCTTCAAGAACTTGCATGGCAATCATGTCCGTAGTTTCCAAATCTGCTGCTTTCCCTGAAGTACAAACCCATCGAAAAGGTCCAAATCCGTAATCAAAACAGAGCGGTCCCATGATGTCTTGGACATAGGATGGATATTTGAATTTTCCTTCAGAATTGAAAATGTCGGCACCGGCACGGCTTGCTTCAAGCAAAAAGGCATTCCCATAGTCAAAAAAGTACATTCCCTTTTGAGCTAATTGATTGATCGCTTTAACCTGACGACAGAGACTTGTTTGTACTGCCTTTTTAAAATCATCCGGACGATGAGCCATCATCTCTTGGGATTCTTGCAGACTGAATCCTGCCGGATAGTAACCACCTGCCCATGGATTGTGTAAGGAGGTTTGATCCGAACCCAAATCCACAGATATGTTGTGTGTTACGCAATATTCCCAAAGATCCACAATATTGCCTTGGTAAGCAAATGATCGGGTTCTTTTTGCATTTCGTTCTTCCGAAACCCTTTTCATCAAGAATTCCAAATCATCACAAACTTCATCTACCCAGCCTTGTTGATATCTTTTCTGCGTTGCGGCAGGATTTATTTCGGCGGTAATGGAAACCACTCCCGCAATATTCCCTGCTTTGGGTTGTGCACCGGACATTCCTCCCAATCCTGCGGTAATAAAAAGTTTTCCGGCGGAATTGCCGTCAATTTTTCGGCATGCATTTAGTATGGTTATGGTAGTTCCGTGAACAATCCCTTGAGGACCGATATACATATAGGAGCCGGCGGTCATTTGTCCGTATTGGCTCACTCCCAAAGCATTAAACTTTTCCCAATCATCAGGCTTTGAATAGTTAGGGATAACCATTCCGTTGGTTACAACTACTCTGGGGGCATCTTTATGGGAAGGGAAAAGCCCCATGGGATGACCGGAATAGAGGACTAACGTCTGTTCATCGCTCATCTCGGCCAAATATTTCATGGTTAGTCGGTATTGAGCCCAATTTTGAAAAACAGCCCCATTGCCGCCATAAGTGATAAGTTCGTGCGGATGTTGGGCCACTGCTTCATCTAAATTATTCTGAATCATGAGCATGATGGCGGCAGCGGCTTGGCTTTTGGCAGGATATTCTTCAATCGGTCGGGCATACATGCGGTATGTTGGGCGAAAACGGTACATGTATATTCTACCGTATCTCTTTAGCTCTTCCGCAAATTCGGGTGCCAAAATGGGATGCCACGAAGGATCAAAATAACGAAGTGCATTCCTGACAGCTAACTTTTTTTCTTCAATTGTCAAAATATCTTTACGGATAGGCGCATGATTAATTGTTGAATCATACGATTGAGGTGCCGACAAAACTTCAGGAATTCCTTGAATTATATCTTTTTGGAATTCTTGCAATGTTGATTTCATATTCTTTCTATATTATAAATATTTCTGAATTTCTAATCTGTTTAGAATGAGCAAAAATACACTTTTTTCCGAAAAATTTAATTATTTTCCGAGATTCTGTGGCTATATTTTCCTATATATTTTTCTGTTGTATATCCAAATTTAGCAAAAAAAACTTATCTTTGTCGGCAAGGGGATTCTCCCTTCATTTAATTAAAATCTATTGATTATGAGTACCTTTTCACACCTGCATGTGCATACTGAATATTCAATTTTGGACGGTTTAGCCAAAATCCCCGATTTAATTAACAAAGCCTATCAGGATGGGCAACGTGCTATGGCTATTACAGACCACGGAAATATGTTCGGAGTATTTTCATTTGTTAAAGAGGTCGAGACATATAATGCTAACCATGCCGGTAAAGATGATCCTTTTAAGGCTATTGTGGGTTGTGAAGTTTATGTGGCCGCTCGCAGTCGTTTCGACAAAGATAAAAACGTGCGGGAAGACCGCAGCGGGCGACATCTCATCCTCCTGGCCAGAAATTGGACAGGATACCGCAATCTCTCACGTATTGTCTCTTACTCCTTTAGTGAAGGGATGTACTATACCCCCCGCGTAGATAAAGAATTGCTTCGTAAATATTCTGAAGGGTTAATCGCTTGTTCCGCCTGTTTGGGGGGAGAATTGCCTCAAGCCATCCTCAAATACAATGCTTATGATCCCCATAATCCAATCCCGACCGCTTTTGACCTCGAAGCCGCCGATAAAATTGTGGAAGAGTATAAATCCATTTTTGGAAATGACTATTATTTTGAATTACAATTAAATGGTCATAGAGAACAAGTTCTTGTCAATAAAGCAATTAAAGAGCTTTCTTTAAAGCATAAAGTGAGGTGTATTGCTACCAATGATGTTCATTATGTAAATCGGGAAGACTATGAAGCTCATAAGATGTTGATCTGTATCAATACCCGGAAAGATTTTTTTTCAGGGGAAGGAAGCATGCAGGATGAAGATTCCGACAACGGCTTTGCCTATTCGGGAGAAGAGTACCTCAAGACCACAGCCGAAATGGAGGCCATTTTTGCCGATTATCCGGAGGCTATTATAAATACCCAACAATTAGTCAATAAAATTGAAGTCTTCAAACTTACTGCGCCTCCTTCATTGCCTAAATTTAAAGTGCCGACCCCTTTTAAATCGGAATATGACTACTTGGAACATCTGACACTTGAAGGAGCAAAAAAAAGGTGGCCTGAATTAAATGAGACTATTCGCCAAAGGTTGGATTTTGAGTTGGGCACCATCAAAAGAATGGGCTTCCCCGGTTATTTCTTGATTGTACGCGATTTTATCAATGCAGGGAAAGAACTGGGAATCCGTTTCGGTCCTGGAAGAGGTTCGGCAGCGGGTTCTGCCATCTCCTATTGTCTCGGAATTACCAATATTGATCCCATCGAATACAAATTGCTTTTCGAAAGATTCTTGAATCCCGATAGAATCTCTTTGCCGGATATGGATATTGACATTGACGATTCCGGACGTGAAAAGGTAATTCAATATGTAATTGATAAGTATGGTATTGACCGTGTTGCACAGATTGTGACTTTCAATACGATGGCGGCAAAATCGGCTATCCGGGATTGTGCCAGAGTGTTGCAGTTGCCCCTCTCCGAGAGTGATCGTCTTTCCAAATTGGTACCGGAAGGTCCAAAAGTTACTTTAGATGGGGCATTGACTTCAATTCCTGAGTTGAAAAAAGAGTTGGAAAGCCCCAATCCATTAGTACGTAAAACCATAGAGTTTGCACGAAAATTGGAAGGTACCGTCCGAAGCAGCGGAGTGCATGCCTGTGGTGTGATTATCGGGAAAGAGAGTTTGTATGACTCCATTCCGCTTTGTACTTCAAAAAACAGTGAAACGCTCGTAACCCAATATGAAGGGAAAATTGTGGAGTCGGCAGGGCTTTTGAAAATGGACTTTCTTGGTCTTAAAACATTGAATATCATTTCGGCTGCGCTCTATAATATTAAAAAAAGGCATGGAATTGATATTGATATTGATGCCATTCCGCTCAATGATGCTAAAACTTACGAGTTATTCGGAAATGGAGATACAACGGCCATTTTTCAGTTTGAAAGTCCCGGAATGCGTAAGTATCTACAAGAATTAAAGCCCGAACGTTTCGAGGATATCATTGCCATGGTCTCCTTATACCGCCCCGGCCCTATGGATAAAATTCCCTCTTTTATTAACCGAAAACAGGGAAAAGAGAAGATTACATACGACATTGAAGGAATGGATAAGTATTTGGATGAAACATATGGTATTACGGTTTATCAGGAACAGGTAATGTTGCTGGCTCAGTTTATTGCCGGTTTTACTCCCGGACAAGCGGATACGCTTCGTAAAGCCATGGGGAAGAAAATGGAAGGAATCATGAATGACCTTGAAGAGGGATTTCTTCAGGGAGGAATGAAAAATGACCATCCGTTGGATACGCTCAAGGAAATTTGGAAAGAATGGAAACGTTTTGCAGAATATGCGTTCAATAAATCCCATGCCACTTGTTATGCTTATGTCGCCTATCAAACCGCTTATTTGAAAGCCCACTACCCTGCCGAATTTATGGCAGCAAACCTGACCAATAATCTCGATAAATTGGATAAAATTACCACTCTGATTGAAGATTTATCCCATAACCATGTTCAAATACTGGGCCCTGATGTGAATGAATCGGAACTTAATTTTATTGTGAATAAAAAGGGCAATATCCGTTTCGGACTTGGTGCATTGAAAGGCGTTGGCTCTGCTGCGGTAACTTCGCTCATTGAAGAACGGGAAGAAAATGGTAATTTTGAAAATATTTTCGACTTTATCAAACGAATTAATTTGAGAAATTGTAACAAACGAATGCTCGAAGCAATGGCTTATACCGGAGCTTTCGACAGCTTCTCAGGGTTACATCGCGCTCAGTTTTTTCATCCCGATAAAGACGGGAAAACATTCATTGAAAAATTA
Organism: Bacteroidota bacterium; assembly: GCA_022708105.1. Lineage (GTDB taxonomy): Bacteria > Bacteroidota > Bacteroidia > Bacteroidales > WCHB1-69 > DUOL01. The sequence continues at coordinate 3,677 of JAKIZI010000014.1, read as the reverse complement.
ATCAATTACGGAACGAATGCCCAATCAGCGGTGGCACAGAATCAGTTTTCCATTTTTGACTCCGCTCCTGAAATGGATGAACAGGCGATGCCCGAAGTTCCCTCCTGCGAGCCATGGCACCCGATTCAGCAATTGAAGTACGAAAAAGAAATTGCCGGGTTCTACATCTCCGGACATCCGTTCGATACGTACAAGCCTTTGATTACCAATTACACTACCACAGATTTAAAAAGACTGTCCGATGCGAATCAGCAAACTGGATTGAGCAATCGAATGTTGGCATTTGTGGCCATCGTTACCGAAGTCAAAAAGGGAATTACCAAAAATGGCAAAGACTACGGTTCCGTTCAATTGGAAGATTATAATGATTCCTATAATTGGATGTTGTTTGGGGAAAATTTTACCAAATACAGTCATCTCTTTGAGGAGGGGAAGCAACTCTTTATTAAAGCTCGATTGGAAGAGCGTTTTCGGGGCAAAGATTATGAAGGGCCCAAGAGTTATGATTTAAAACCGGTAGATATTTTTTATTTAAACGAAGGGTACGAAAAATTGTGCAAATCAGTGATGTTGACATTAAGTATCGAAAATCTCACGGCGAACACGGCATATCTGATTAAAGAGGCTGCGGAGAAATCACCGGGAAATACCCCGTTGACCATTCGTGTAGTTACGTTAGAAGGCAATTTCCACTCCGATTTTCACAACTATAAAATCAAAGTCAATCCGGAAGTATTTGTAAAAGAGCTTATACTTGTTGAAGAATACAAACTGGAATTAGCATAAAAATTACCGCAAAGGTGTAAAGATTATTCCGTTCCAATGCACGTTGTTTTCGTTGCTCATCTCCTGCTTAATAAATCCGTGAATCTTTGTGTCTCAGTGTCTTTGCAGTAATATGTTTTTTTACTACTGAGGCATAGAGAAACAGAGAATTCCGCTGATTTTTTGTTCTATATCATCTTCCGACGCAAATTTTGTATTACTCCCGAATATTTTCTTCTTGCAGACGGATGCTTCTGTGTTGCAGGTGTCTGCTTATTTGCCGTTGGGGCTTGCTTATTTGCCGTTAGAGCTTGCTTATTTGCCGTTAGGGCTTGCTTATTTGCCGTTAGGGCTTGCTTATTTGCCGTTAGGGCTTGCTTATTTGCCGTTAGGGTTTGCTTATTTGCCGTTGGGGTTTGCTTATTTGCCGTTGGGGTTTGCTTATTTGCCGTTGGGGTTTGCTTATTTGCCGTTAGGGCCTGCTTATTTGCCGTGGGTGCTTGCTTCGACTTACATTTGAATTCCTACCACTGAAACTCTATAATAATATTATTAGTGTCCGGGGAAATAATTGCCGAGAGAATAATGTACGACCTCAGGCATAACCAAGATGGCACACGATCCATTTCTCCTACCCCGTCCTTCGGCGACGCTTCTATTGTGTTGATGGACAAGTATATCTTACATATTAGCCAATTGCTATGCGTCGCCGAAGGACGGGGTAGGTAATATGATTCTTCATTGATATCTCATCGGATTATATTCCGCCCGCCAGAACTAACTCTTTTTGATTAGGGGGCTTGCTTTTTGAAAAACAAAATCGAAACACTTTGAAAGTTATCCCTCAAAGTGTTTTTTTTGGGGGGGCGTGTTTCGTTTAATTCCTATGATGTTGGCAAATCGTTATTTTTCTTTTCTCAACTTATTAATCCACTTGTTTGTTTCAGAAATAATCTCTGCTTTACTTTTTTCTGTATCCAATGAAACAGGAGAATAATCTAAGTTCAATAGTCTGGAACCTAAACACTCAGAACTATAATAGTAAGTCATTCCGTTTATTACTATTTTTTTTAGATACAATAAATATTCTCCTTTTCTATTTGGATAAAATGTGCAATTATTAAATTCTTCACTATCTCCAATTGTTTTCCCAGTAATTATTTCTTCATCAATTTTCCATTTCAATACCTCAATTACTTTTATCTGATAATCTGTTCCTGTTTTTATAATCTCTCCAATTAAGATAACGTCACTCCACTCATAACTTACTTTATCCAATTCTTCTAGATTATATTCTGGGCATTCACAAGCAAATGTTTTTGCTGACAATGCAAGAATCATAATTAATGTTTGTATCTGTCTCATTGTTTTATAATGTTTGCCAACGTTTGGCAGCTACCCGAAGGGCGGGACTTTTACCACAAAACTTGATTTGAAAAACTAATGTTTGATTAACCACAAAACTGTCTTTGGAGCACGAAACCCCGCCTTTTGGGTAGGTGCTGTTATAGGGCGTTTTTATTTGTCTGTCGTCCATTTTATTTCTTTGGCTGATATTGTCAATATGTCTTTTCGTTGTAATTCTTTCCAAGGTGTTTGTGTCGTGTCATATTCAATGATTTGATAATTTCTTCCGCAGTCTTTCCAATTTGTGCAAGGACAACGATTTGGTATTTCGTCCCAAGGAATTTTAGCTCTTCTTTCCAGTTCACTAAATACATCTTCAAATGTTTGAAATTCTCCGTTCTGTGGTTCAGCGTGTGATTCGTCTTCAATTATAAACATGGTCTGAGTTTTCAATTTTCCTTTGTAAATTATGTCATTTGAATTCTGGTATTCTCAGTTTTATGAAATTCTCCTTTATAATTTCTGTCTGCGAAATTTCTATTGTCTGCTCGTGCCTTTCGTACGCTTTCCACTTTGTCAGGGTGTGAACTTCAAATTCTTTGCAATTACTCATTCCTGGTGGAGTCTTTGCGTTATCAAAATCAGTCCAGATTGTTATTTCAAGAACTTCCAACTTTGTCAAGTCACAATTGTGTCGAGCAAAATGGTCAGGCAGCCAGTCCAGATAATCTTTAAGCAATTCACTACTTTCTTTTGTTTTTGCGGTTGTTGGGAAAATTGTCTTGTCAATGAAGTCAAAAGTCGCTTTTGGTTCGTGCTTTAGATTATAAAGGTCAATAAGAATATTTACTGCAAGTCGTCCGCTTTTCATGTAGTCAATACTCATGAAAGAATGTGCGAAATTGTGAATTGCTGATTTATAGTTCTTAAATTTCATTGTCTGTTGTGTCGTCCTAAAATGCCCTATAACGGTCGGGCGGCTTGGCGTTCGGGCGGGAATATCGGTACGATATTTCTGCCGAGAACGTCAGCCCGCCTGACGCCAAACCGCGCGTTAGACGCCGCCCTTTTTACTTTGTTATATTATTCTTGTATTACATATATTGCTTCTCCGCGTGCTGTTTTTTTGTCAGAAGCAATATACACTCCACTCACTAAAACTCCTCCACTTGATTTATTTTCAGTATTTGTTAAAAGCACTCCATTCGCACCAAGTTTTGCTGCTTGTTTTTTCAACTTCTCTATTGTCCTATTCTGCGCTGCTTGAGAAGAAAACTCCACATCGCTTGAAGCCTCAACTATCGCAATAGTTTCATATTTCGTGGGTGGCGTTAAATATACTTTAACTGTTATTGGGTCGATTGCAGGTCTTGCTGTTCCTGTAAGAATATACGAACCTGTCGCACAACCAAACATAACAATAAATAAGGTAATCGCTATAATTGCGTTGAATACTCGAATACATTGTTTTTTCACTTTTAATTTACTATATTTCAACATAATTCTTTTTCCCTTATTTGTGTCGGGCACAACTTTTATATTGTTTAAAAATTTTCAGTTCTATA
>JAKIZI010000149.1:643-927 GCA_022708105.1 Bacteroidota bacterium | reverse complement strand
TGAATTCAAAATGTTATTGTTCTTAATCGTGGGTAGGCAAAGAATTGGCTCTTTTGGCTTTGCGAAGGGTCGGTTTGTGTGTTGGGCAAAGCCAAATGTGCCAATTGTGCGTTGGCAGAAAAACAAAAAAATGCGGGTGGGGAAAAAATTAAATCTTTCCGGGTCGGATTGTGTGTCGTCCTGTTACATTTTATGTCTGTCTGTATCGTCATTGTCATTATATTTTTTCTTTCTAACGTCTCTTTATCAGGGTTGCAGTGTCTTTTTACCATTGCTTACAACGG
>JAKIZI010000149.1:0-633 GCA_022708105.1 Bacteroidota bacterium | reverse complement strand
CTTATATTTCGCTTGCCCATAACGGTCGAGTGTAAGTGCCGTAAGGGATTGCGGGTGATTTCCTATCAAGTTACACGAAAATTTAAAGCGGACTTCTGACCTTCGCGAACCTCTGAAACCCTTATGGCATTTACACTTTGTTACCTGCTGTGTTGATTTCATTACAATATTCATCAATTGTTTTTTCAAGTGCTTTCAATGTACCAATAAACTTTTCAAGTTCCAAATTCCCGTCATTGTCAACTGTAAAAGCATTTTCAATAATTGCCAAAGTTGAAGTTTCTCCTGCTCTATATTTGTCAGGTTTGATTATTGAAAGTCCATTCTTTTGGGCAAAAGGCTTCATTTCTCCTAAGATTTCATAGAGTAAATCAGTACTTGGTTCCCAATCGCTTACTTTTAAAATTAATTTTATTCCATAATCAAAGGAGTTCTCAATCTGAATATAAATACTACATTCTTCAATGCCATTCCAATGATACCAAAATCCTAAAAATCCACCAGTTTGATTTGGAACATATCGCCAATCTGTCCATTCGGGTATGAGTTCTTGCAGTTTATTATAAAAGCCTTCTCCTGCTTTCCAGTCAGATGTGATATTTTCAAATTTTGTATATGAATTTGTTTGGTTTT
>JAKIZI010000148.1:627-930 GCA_022708105.1 Bacteroidota bacterium | reverse complement strand
CATTAATTGGTGCATTGGACGAAATCAGAAATCGTATTTTAAATTTTGTCATTGAAATCGAAGCTCAGAACCCTAATGCGGGTGAAGCCGCAATAAACTCTGCGCCGGTCGCTTCAGATAGAGTGCAACAAATATTTAATACTTATATCAGCGGGTCTGTTCAGAATGTAGCAACAGGAAGCTACGGTTTTGAACAGCACGCATCAAAGACAGAATCAAATGAAGAATTGTTTCAGCATCTTCTTGAAGCCCTTAAAGCAATAAATAAGCCGGAAATTACAGGGGTGATTTGTAAGGATGTAG
>JAKIZI010000148.1:327-563 GCA_022708105.1 Bacteroidota bacterium | reverse complement strand
CGGTGTTAGCAGATCATATGCAAGTACTGGGACCGGTGGTAGCCCCTTTCTTGCCTTCGCTAGCATCACTGATATCTTAACAAGTCGCTAGAGCCGATCGCAGCCCGCTGGGCTGCTCCGGCTCAGCTTTTCGTTTATGCAAAAAATATATCCTCTGGAAATTTAATTTTATGTCAAAGCCTGGTTCCGCATATATTAATTTACTATTGAAAGAGATTGAGGGGAAATCAGTCATT
>JAKIZI010000148.1:0-317 GCA_022708105.1 Bacteroidota bacterium | reverse complement strand
CAAAAGATAAAATATTCATTGATTATATGTTTCCGACTGATACACATAGAAATGAATATTTGGAAACAGTTTCAGAAAGAGATTTTACAGAGGTTAAAACTCTTTTAAGAAATTTTCTTTGGCTCCCAGGGAGCTTTTCTGAAGATGCTTTTAAACTTGAAATTATTGCAGAACGATTAAAAAACGGAACACAACCTAAACCTCTAAGAGAACTAGAACGGAGAGTAATTCTTTGGGCAAAATCCAAGGGGAAATTCCCTGTTTGGGATGGAACACAATGGGTTCTAGATTTACTTCCAGACTCTCCTAAAGAATGC
>JAKIZI010000147.1:618-932 GCA_022708105.1 Bacteroidota bacterium | reverse complement strand
ACGTCCGCAACATAAACTCAAACGAATTGCGAAAGCCTCATCAAGCCCAGAGGGGCCTCCCCGAGGCTTACGCAAATATGTGGCGTAATGCAGAGGACCCTCACAGCAGGGCAGCGCTTTAACCGTGCTCTCTCGGCAAGATCAACGTCGATTTGGTGTAAAAGGATAAAAAGAGATTTGCTCTGTATGATTTTTGGTGATATCACTGTTCCTGCCTTTCTGTTGTAGGCAGGAGCCCCGTCATCGAATCGGCCAAGATACGCGAGGGGCTCCTTTTCCTTTCCCTCGCTGTTCTTGTCTAAATCAAATTATAT
>JAKIZI010000147.1:0-606 GCA_022708105.1 Bacteroidota bacterium | reverse complement strand
GAGGGAGCACTTGTCAAGGACTTTGACTCGTCTAAAGTTTGGCAAAACCTCCAATCGGAGTATCTCCAGTGCCCATAATGAAGCAACCAGTCAATGCACCCGATCGCTACGCTCCGGCTGATTTTTTCGTTCAGTGAATTAATGAGATGATATCATAGGAAGAATTACATGAATAAAAAATAGGTTTTATCGGTTACGGTCATATGGGAAGTGTAACCGATAAAACCTATTTGTTATGCTTAAGAGTATGTTATCGATGAAAGCTATCAACCCCAATCAGCTTATTATCTCAACGCGAACCAAAAATAAACTCAATGATTTGAAAGCGATTTACCCCCATGTGGAAATCGCAAAAAATAATTGTGATGTAGCCCAAATGAGTTCGACTCTCTTTCTTTGTGTAGGAACGTCGCATGTAAAGTCGGTCCTTATGGAGATCATCGATGTTTTACATAATAAAAAGCATCTGATAACTATTTCCGGCGGATTAGAAATTGCGAGTATAGAAAAAGTATTCCGGGGTAAAGTCACGAAAGTCATTCCAACAATTATTTCGGAAGTTCAAGAGGGTGTTACTCTTATATGTCATAATTCCCAAGTCAAGGA
>JAKIZI010000146.1:308-932 GCA_022708105.1 Bacteroidota bacterium | reverse complement strand
GAAATTTAGTTCTATGAGGTCTGTATTTATTTGAACCCTTTTCAAAATATTGAATTTCTATAAAAATCTTATTGATTTTCTTATATCTACCTTTCAACATATCTTGTGCATCATTCAACTTGATAAAGTCCTTTGGAAATACATCGATTGAATCTGTGTAATTTTTCCCATAATTCTCGAGACCTAATCCATTTCTCTTTATTTCAACGACATAATGTTCACCTTTACATTCGAAAATCATATCCAATTTTTTCCTAATGTTTTGATTATCGTATGATACCTCAACTACACTTACGATACCTTCGTTTCTCAGACAATGCCAAAGGACAGGTTGCAACTGTGCTTCCAAAATATCTGCGGGACCTGCCAATGCTGCATTTATGATTTTAATGTTTTCATTTTTTGTAACGTCAAATATTTTCAGCCAAAAATCTTTTTGTCTAATCATTTAATTTCCTTTACCTAACGAAAAGCTAAGCCGGAGCCGCGAAGCGGCGATCGGCTTGAGCGGCTGGTTGGCCAATTGTAATTAAATGGAATCATCCCCTTTTGCTCCTGTGGCCTCGGGATTCACTCTTGTGGCTGTTTCTTCCAAAGATCTAATCAATAAATCCCTGTATTCAG
>JAKIZI010000146.1:0-271 GCA_022708105.1 Bacteroidota bacterium | reverse complement strand
TTATCTGCCGAAGGTGGGGATTTGATTTTTTTGTTAGAAACTGAGAAATGTTGCTAAGATAGCGGCCAGTTTGTCCAATATCGTCGCCAATGCCAGCCTCTTGGAGTGCCACTTTGACCTCTTCGCGATCATAGGCGCGAGGTTCCTGCGTAATGATCTCGAGGAAAGCACGCAGCCGCGGAGTTAAATCGCTTGCGCGAGTGAGCGACTGAATGACTTTTTCTTTTAGCTCTTCAGCGGGAAGATTTGCCTTTTCTAATGAGAAAGAACT
>JAKIZI010000145.1 GCA_022708105.1 Bacteroidota bacterium | reverse complement strand
ATTCTTACTCCTTTAGTTAAATATGCTTGTTGTCTTAAATGAGCAAGTAGCTTTTTTCTGTCAAAATATATTTCTTTAAAAATTTCTGGATCGGGCTGAAATATAATTGTCGTTCCTCTATCTTTGCAAGTTCCAATTTTTTTAACAGTAGTTGTTGGTTTGCCCTGTTTATATTCTTGAACATATTGACCCCCATCTTGACAAACTTCTGCTTTCATATTTTTCGATAAAGCACAAACAACGGAAACACCAACACCATGAAGACCTCCTGATATTTTATAAGCATCACCACCAAATTTTCCTCCGGCGTGAAGAGTTGTCATAATTGTCTCTAATGCTGACTTTTTTGTTTTTTCGTGAATATCAACTGGGATACCTCTTCCATTGTCAACTACTTTAACATAGTTATCAGGAAGTAAGTAGATTTCTATTTTATCACAATAGCCCCCTAATGCTTCGTCTAATGCGTTATCAACAACCTCATAAACTAAATGATGTAATCCCTGTGGTCCCGTTGAACCAATATACATACCCGGTCTTTTCCTTACCGGATCAAGGCCCTCTAAAACGAATATATCTTTTGCACTATATGATTCTTTTTTTGCCATATTATTTTCTTTCTTCCCAATTTATAGTTTTCTTAATTTTAGTTATTATTTCATCAATTATTTCTCCATCAAGAGTTTTTTGTTCTGATTGAAGATTTATTCTTAAAGAAATACTTTTTTTACCAGGTGGAACATTTTTTCCTTTGAAAACATCAAATACTTCTACCGATTTAACTAAATCAATATTTTTTATTTTACTTACAATTTCTTCAATCTCTACCCCCTCATCAATTAATCCCGAGATGTCTCTTGAAGCAATGGGATGATAAGAAACATGCTTGTATTCCTTATTATCAACAGTATTTTTTTGTATTTTTTCAAAATCAATCTCAAAAAATATAATTCCTGATTT
>JAKIZI010000144.1:663-963 GCA_022708105.1 Bacteroidota bacterium | reverse complement strand
ATTTACACTTTCATTTAACCAGTCTATTGTTCTTCTATGTTCTTCTCTTAATTCCTCAGCTATCCAAATAATCGCCCCTGCATCATAACCAGCTGCATATGTTAATAATTGACCGAGATGCTTATGATCAGTATTTCCAAATTGATTCTCAATTATAACATTTTTATTTCTTCCAATATCTTTAGCAAGAATATCAAGGGAAAAATCACCAACTTCTGCTTCTTTTTCAATTAGTTCAAGTTCAATACCTAGTACTTCACCTAATTTTTCAATGTTTTTCGCTAGCCAAGGTGTAAAATG
>JAKIZI010000144.1:358-627 GCA_022708105.1 Bacteroidota bacterium | reverse complement strand
CTTGATGGCTTATAAACGGCGGGCAGGACGCCCGCAGTAAAATTAATAATTAGGGCGCATCACTTTCGCACAACGTCAAAGCATACCCGACGTTGCGCCGGCCGTTTGGCGCAATGTGCCGAAGGCCGAGGAGCGCAGCGACGAAGCGGGTATGCTTAGTTATTTGTAGTTGGCGCACCATCTCTCAGAATAATTCCGCCGGAGCCAAGGAGGGCGGAGGCGGTTTATTACAGATTAAGAAATAGACATTCCTGCAATTTTACTTGCAA
>JAKIZI010000144.1:0-272 GCA_022708105.1 Bacteroidota bacterium | reverse complement strand
AGAGATGCAGAGTCATATAATTGTTCTTGTACAAGTTTTCTGCAAAATATTTCATAACGAGAAGCATAACTAGTATTGTTAAATTCTTCAAATGCTGGAAAATGTGGAGAGGTAAATCTTACTGGGGACATTGATTTAGTACAATCTTCTAAAACAAAAAAATAGCCAACAAAAGGTTTTTGAGATTCACCAAATGCACCTTCTCTAAAGGCAGTATTAAGATCAGTGGCATTACCTATTGCTTCTTCAATTCTATTGTTAAAATTATTTCC
>JAKIZI010000143.1:287-964 GCA_022708105.1 Bacteroidota bacterium | reverse complement strand
GTTAGCAAAGGAGAATTAAAAAATGAATCTGTTTTGCTTTGCTTCTAAAAATGCGAAAAATATTCAAATTGGAATTGAAAATCAATTATGGGCAGTTGCAACATTACTTAATCAACAATCAATGGCAGCACGCGCAACCAAAGCAAGAAAATACCTCAAGCCAGGTGATTATGGCCTATTATATTGTAACCCTCTTCATTCTTTTACCACCCCTTTTATTGTTCGCTCGCACGCTGATCCTCACAGAGCCGTAACTAGTGTATGGCCAGAAGGATGGGCTTTACCTTTCAAAATACAAACTCTTGGCAATCTTACAAAACAAATCACCGCGGAAGAAGCTGAAAAGAGATGGCATATTGTGAAAAATAGAATGGAAAAAATCAATAGGCGCGGTGGTGTCAGTGCTGCAATGAATATGACTGGCACAACAGTATTTGTTCCTGTTGATATTTCGCAAGAAGATTGGGCGCAAATTTGTCATGATTTATGCGTATAAAAATTGCTAACCCGTCGCTAAAGCCGATCGCCGCTTCGCGGCTCCGGCTTAGCTTTTCGTTCGCTGAATTGACAAAATTGAAACCATTGACTCTCATAGGTCATCCTGTTATCATAACGCCATGTTCGATAAACGAAAAATAGTTGATACTTTTTCCCTTAAAGAAGACGTCGTCCTTTAT
>JAKIZI010000143.1:0-277 GCA_022708105.1 Bacteroidota bacterium | reverse complement strand
AAACTTGTTGTTACATCGCCACCTTATAATATCGGAAAGGAATACGAGAAACGACTTAAGCTTGAACGCTACCTCGATCAGCAAGCGGCGGTTATCCGAGAATGTGTAAGGTGCCTTTCTCCGGATGGCAGCATTTGTTGGCAGGTCGGAAATTATATAGACAACGGTGCAATTATCCCTCTCGACACAGTCCTTTATCCCATTTTCACAGGTCTGGGGCTCAGTATGAGAAATCGCATTATCTGGCACTTTGAGCACGGCCTGCATTGTAGTCGTC
>JAKIZI010000142.1 GCA_022708105.1 Bacteroidota bacterium | reverse complement strand
CTGCCGTTCTGTGGAGGATAATAAATGCCTCAAAATAATATCCCGGATAATTGGCGCAGTTTCTGTAGGCGCGGTCGGTATAGAGTTAAAGACCAAGAGGCTTCTATTATGAAGTCTATTAATGAAGACGGAAATGTTGTCGGATATTACAGTGGCTTCCGGCTTGATCCAAATTTAAAGGCAACAGACGCCATGTACCCGTCTCATGATCATTTATCGGGGCGGGATAACGATGCGAATATGGTTGTCGATGCACGTTTCGTAAACGACATGAAGACAATACTCTCTGAAGAAGAGTTCTAGATTATGGTAGAGCATTTATACGCAATGGGGAGACGTAAAAAAGCAATACCAGCACGGGAAGCGCAAATATTGCCTGCTGGTTGGCATCCAAGAAGGGACTATGCATGAACGTACAGCAATGAAATTAAAAATCACAGAACTAGATCAATACACCCGATCGCTACGCTCCGGCTGATTTTTTCGTTATGTGATCAGGGACGCAATAAACGTAAAAAGGAAAACAATGATGTGGCCGAGGAGAGTAATATTATGAACACTGAAAAACGAGACTTTGATAAAGAGGCTGCCTCTTGGGATGTACATCCTGGAAGGGTCAAGTTGGCAAAAGATATTGCCCATGCCATATCAAAGCAGATCGTATTGACGCCCAAAATGGATATTATGGACTTCGGCTGTGGTACAGGACTATTGACCCTCCAACTACAGTCGTTTGTCCGTTCTGTCACCGGCGTCGACAGTTCGCAAGGTATGCTCGATATATTCAATATGAAGATCGCTAAATTGAAGCTGAACAAGGTTAACGCCGTCCTTGTCGATCTTGACAAGGGTGATACTCTGGCAGGGAATTATGATCTCGTTGTAAGCAATATGACCCTTCACCATATCAAGGGAATAGAATCTTTCTTCGATCAATGCCATAAAATCACAGCTCCTGGCGGTTATCTATGCGTTG
>JAKIZI010000141.1:622-977 GCA_022708105.1 Bacteroidota bacterium | reverse complement strand
CGGAGCCATTATGGGCATTATGTACGGTTCATCGGCTTTTTTATGGATTGTGTTTGGAACCATCTTTGGCGGAGCCGTTCACGATTATATGTCGGGCATGATGTCAGTGCGAGCTAATGGAGCTTCTCTACCCGAATTAGTGGGTAAAGAGTTGGGTAATTCAGTAAAAGTGTTCATGAATATTTTCTCTATAGGACTGATGGTGCTTGTTGGTGCTGTGTTTATTTCCGGACCTGCCGAATTACTTAACAACATGACCACAGGTGCTATTGGTGTTACCTGGTGGATTGTGATTATTTTTACCTATTATATTCTTGCTACTTTATTGCCGATAGATAAAATAATAGGAAAGATT
>JAKIZI010000141.1:0-584 GCA_022708105.1 Bacteroidota bacterium | reverse complement strand
ATGTCAATAATGCTGCGGTGCCGGAGTTTTCTGCCGGATTTGCCAATCAGCATCCGCAACAGCTACCTATATTTCCAATGATGTTTATATCAATTGCCTGTGGAGCTGTCTCAGGATTTCATGCAACACAATCACCTTTAATGGCGAGATGCATTCAAAATGAAAAATACGGACGAAGGGTTTTTTACGGATCTATGGTAGTGGAAGGGATTGTAGCTTTGGTGTGGGCGGCTGCAGCTGCAAGTTTTTTTGGATCTATTGAAGGATTGCAAGAATATGTTGGCGGACTTGCCCCAACAGCCAACAAACCGGCAGTGGTAGTGGATGTCATTGCTAAAACTTGGTTAGGACCTGTAGGTGGGTTTTTAGCTTTGTTGGGTGTTGTGGCAGCCCCTTTATCTACAGGAGATACTGCTTTAAGATCAGCCAGATTGATGACTGCCGAGTTTCTAAAAATGAATCAGAAGCCAATTAAAAATCGTTTGTGGGTAGCCGTGCCTATTTTTATCATTACATTTATCTTGTTGCAAATTAATTTTGATGTAATATGGAGATATTTTGCCTGGTGGAATCAAACTTTATCG
>JAKIZI010000140.1 GCA_022708105.1 Bacteroidota bacterium | reverse complement strand
AACGAAAAGCTCAGCCGGAGCGTTAGCGATCGGCTGTATTGATCTTGTTATGAGCTGCTATTGCTATATCCATTCTGCTTTCTTTATCGTAATCTTCCTATCAATATCACCAGTATTAGGAACACCTTCTGGCTCTATTAGAATTGCTCTATATCCTTTTTTGGATGCAGGTTTATGTTCCACACCTTTCGGAATAACAATCATTTCTCCAGGATTTAATTCAATGACTTTGTCTCTCAAATTCATCTGCATTTTACCATCTAAAATTATGAAAGCCTCATCAGTATCAGGGTGTTTATGCCAAATAGATTCACCTTTACGTTTCACAATTTTTATTTCGTAATTATTCATCATCGCAATAATTCGAACGCAATAATCTTCATTTGGGAGTTTTGAATACTTTTCTTTGAAATTAATCTTAGATATTTTCATTTGTTTTTTCTCATAACGACAACATAAGCCGGAGCGCAGCGATCGGCTGTATGTGTTGGTTATGCTTTTATTTGCTGTATTTTTACAAATATAAATCCAAGATCATAGCTTTCTTTTGTTCTCAGATGGCCGTAATCTTGCTCCCATTTGCCAAGTTTAAGATCACGACCCAACAAGTCAAGACCAGCCTGAACCTCGGAGTGATCAGCCATAGCAAAGCCCGACATTCCACATCTAGCCACTGGGTCAAGATAAACCTCGGGCCTATTCCACCCGCTATGCATGTTCATATCAGAAAGATCATGGGGTAACGGGAAACCGCGAACTGTTACGGTCACTTCATTTCTCCCGGTGAACGCGGATATGAGTTCCTCTACGGGGATGAACGCGTCAAACAACCGGCCATAGATGCTCGGAAAATAATGCTTGAACCAAAAGGGTTCTCCCCTCCGGGGATCAATTGTGAACAAGACAATGGGGCCATTATTGCATACTCGCTGCATTTCGTTTGCCGCTGCTTGTATGTCAGGAAAATGGTGGACTGCAAGGG
>JAKIZI010000013.1:23311-43241 GCA_022708105.1 Bacteroidota bacterium | reverse complement strand
CACACGACCAGCTGCATAGCCGAACAGCGTCGGTTCAATATAATCCCATTGACCCGAAATGGAATCCAATTTGTATTTTAACCAAAATTGGGTTAGAATTTCATTTTTCTTCTCGAAAAAAGGAGTAAAATCAACTAAAATGACGACAGGATTTCCGCTCACATTCCATCGGCCGATACGGATACGCAACCCTTCACGCAATGCAATATCTTTCCAATTTTTATATAAGAGCGGGTCCTCAATAAACTCCCGACTATCGCCATTTTCGGTCGATAAATCTGGGCCGATACAAATATAGTTGTCTTTATAAGCACTCGCCACTGTAAATGCTTTGGTAGAAAGAACTGTATGAATTCCCCCTACTTTATTGCATATTTCCCAAGCGGTTTCAAAGATATAATCTGCTTTTTTCATGGATAAACGAATAATAAATGTGGTAAAAAATGAAGATGCAAAGATACTAAAAATATTACTATTTCTTTTGGGCGTGGCTTCGCCGCCGGCGCCCGACTACAAATTTGCCGCTGGTAGTCATGTGGTCGCAAAACTGCAAAAGGAGCTTCCTCCATGTCAAAAAAGTTTATCGCCCAAAATTTACATTCAAAAAAATCTTGTAACTTTGCATTCTAATTTAAAACGGCTCATGAGTTTTGATGAGATTTTGATGAAAGCAAAAAAATATTGCGCCTACCAAGAGCGAACTCCGTTTGAGGTTGTCCGTAAGTTCTCTTCTTTAGAACTCTCTTCAGAACAACTCGATAAGATTATTTTTCAACTGAAAACCGAAGATTTTATCAACGAAGAACGTTATGTAAATCTCTTTGTTCGGGGAAAACTCTACGATAAAAAATGGGGGCCGAGGAAAATCCAAAACCATTTGCTGCTAAAAGGAATTTCTAAAGAACTTATTCAAAAAGAGTTGGCACAAATTAATCCCAATATCGTGCTCGACCAATTGGATAAAGTAATCTCAAAGTGGCAACAATTAAATGGAAGTCCTAAAACAAACTTACCCAAACTCTATCGCTTTTTATTATCAAAAGGATATGATTATGAACACATTAAAAACAAATTAGAACAATATAAATAATATATATGATTACAAGTGATCAAATGAAAGAGGTTGCAAAGAGACTCGGTGAGCTAAGGAGGTTTCTTTGACATTGACAGGAAGAAAGAAGAAATAGCTCGCAAAGAAGAAATTACCCACACCGACAATTTTTGGAATGATCCTAAGGAAGCCGAAAAACTCCTTAAAGAAATCAGCGCCATTAAATCATGGGTGCAGGATTATGACAAAGCAGCGACCATATTCGAAGATCTTACCGTGATATTTGAATTTTTTTCAGAAGGAGAAGCTACAGAACAAGAAGTAGATGAAGTTTTCCAAAAAACAATGAAAGCCATTGATAAACTCGAGTTTAAGAATATGATGCGGAATGAAGAGGATGCCTTAGGGGTTATCCTGACCATCAATTCCGGCGCCGGCGGTACCGAAAGCTGCGATTGGGCTGAAATGCTCCTCCGTATGTACATCCGCTGGGGGGAACGTAATAAATTCGCCATCAAACTGCTCGACCGACAAGAAGGGGATGTGGCAGGCATTAAATCCGCAACCATTGAACTTAATGGGCCATACGGCTACGGATATCTGAAAAGCGAAAATGGCGTTCATCGATTGGTGAGACTCTCTCCCTTTGACTCGGCCAACCGCCGACACACTTCTTTTGCTTCAGTGTATGCATATCCTATTATTAATGAAGATATCGTGATTGATGTGAATCCTGCCGATATCTCATGGGATACCTACCGATCCAGCGGCCCGGGAGGACAAAATGTGAATAAGGTCGAAACCGCCGTCCGCTTGCACCACGCCCCCTCCGGAATTGTGGTGGAATGCCAGGAAACACGTTCCCAACTGCAAAACAGGGAAAAAGCAATGCAAATGCTAAAATCTCAACTCTACCAAATTGAAATGGAAAAAAAGCGTGAGAAAATCTCAGAAATAGAAAGTTCTAAAAAGAAAATCGAATGGGGTTCTCAAATTAGAAATTATGTTATGCATCCCTATAAAATGGTGAAAGACGTGAGAACTCAATTTGAAACCTCTAATGTTAATGCAGTTATGGATGGCGATCTCGACGGATTTATTAAAGCCTATCTGATGATTGCAAATATGTAATCCAAAAAACTATTTTATTAGTTGAAGAATAAGAAATAACCTAAACATTTTATGAAAAAAAGACAACAAATAAAAGTTGTATTTTTACACCCCAAATTATAAAAAATGAAAATTACAATTATTGCAGGTGCGCGACCTAATTTTGTGAAAATTGCACCATTGATTAAAGCAATTAATAATTCTAATAAAGAAAAAAATCGGATTTCTTATCGACTTGTCCACACTGGACAGCATTATGATAAAAAAATGAGCGATAATTTTTTTGAAGAGTTAAATATTCCATTCCCTGATATAAACCTCTGTTGCGGTGGAGGCACTCAAGCAGAACAAACGGCAGTCATCATGGTGGCTTTCGAAAAAGAACTTTCGCAAAGGCCTTGTGATTTAGTAATCGTTGTGGGAGATGTTACTTCCACAATGGCTTGTTCTATCACGGCAAAAAAAATGAACACAAAAGTTGCACATATTGAAGCTGGTATTCGTTCCTTCGATTTAACAATGCCCGAAGAAATTAATAGGATGGTTACTGATAGTCTTGCAGACTACTTTTTTACTACAACACAATGGGCAACGGAAAATTTGCTTCATTGTGGAATAACTGAAGATCGAATTTTTAAAGTTGGGAATATAATGATTGACACATTGATAGACAATATGAACCGATTTAAAAAACCCAATATATATGATAAAATTTCTTTATTATCAGGAGCGTATTTTGTTCTTACCATGCATCGCCCTGCAAATGTAGATGAAGTAGAACATCTTACTCTTACTTTAAAAGAAATTACCAATAATGTTCATAATTTACCGGTTATTTTCCCAATGCATCCAAGAACAGCAAGTATTTTATCTGAACACAAAATAGAAGCTGAAAATCTCCATATTATTGAACCTTTAGGTTATCTTGAATTTAATTACTTGGTTAAAAATGCGAAAGCTGTTATTACTGATTCCGGAGGTATTACTGAAGAAACAACTGTAATGAGAGTCCCTTGTCTTACCTTGCGAAATAATACAGAAAGACCTGAAACTTGCTCAATGGGAACTAATGTGCTTGTAGGAACAAATCCTGCTAATATAAAACCATATATAGATAAGGTCTTTTCAGGTCAATGGGCAAAAGGTTCTGTGCCTGAATTATGGGATGGGCATACTGCTGAGAGGATTGTGAATATTCTGCTATCTATGTAAAATGAACCGAAAAATGACAAAAATAATTTTTATTTCCAGTAGTACGGATTCTCCACGAGTTTATAAACGAATTGATGAGTTTGTTGAACAAGGTTATCAGGTAGATTTATATGCATTTCAACGAAAAACTTTTCATACACACATAACAAATGCTTCTTTTAAATATAAGGTAAATATAATCGGAACAATCCCGAATGCCCATTATTTTCGAAGGTTATTTTCGATGTATAAATCTCTTAAAAATCTATTTACGAGTTATCAAGAAAAAGATGTTTGTTATTACTATTTTATGTTGGATGTTGCACTGGTATCATTGTTGCTTAATAAAAAAAAGAAGTATATTTACGAAGAGTCAGATTTGGTACATACATATATTTCCAATAAATTATTAAAATGGGGGTTGCGAAAATTAGATAAATTTATAATTCATTCTTCTATACAAACAGTATTAACTTCGGAAGGATTTGCTCAGTATCATTTTGGAAATAATATCCCGTCTCATGTTTCCATTATCCCTAATAAACTAAATAAAAAAATTAAAAATATTTCTATCCTTCCAAAATCGGAATTTGACCCAAAAAAATTAAAAATTTCTTTTATCGGTTTTCCAAGATATGATACGATTGCTTATTTTGGAACAATTGTAGCTTCCAAATTTCCTCAATATGAATTTCATATTTATGGCAATATCAGTGCAGATATGGAAAATAAATTCGAACATCTAAAACATTTCTCCAATGTTTTTTTTCACGGAGTTTTTAGTACACCTGACGATTTGCCCTTAATCTACTCAAAAACCGATCTTGTTCTTTCAACCTACGATGTTCGGATTGAAAATGTTAAATATGCTGAACCAAATAAATTATACGAATCAATATTCTTTGAAACACCTATTATCGTAAGTAAAAATACTTTTTTGGCTAAAAAAGTATTACAACTTAATGTAGGGTATGAAGTAGATCCTCTCAATGAAGATGATATTGTTAAATTAATTCGAAACCTGACATTAGATTCTTTAAATGATAAAATATTGTCTTGTCAACAACACAATAAAGAAGATTTATTAAATAATAATACGATGTTTTTTAATAAAATTCGGCAATTAATTCCCGCTCTATAATCTGCCGTCAATGATCCCGTTATCAAGAATTCCCTTGACATCATACAAAACACCGGAAGGTTTCAAGTAACTGCGTAAAGATAATTCTTTGAATTCATGATGTCCCACCGCTAAGATTATGGTGTCAAATTTTCCTTTTAACTCATCCGGTTTGTCATTCCGTATCGCTATCCCATACTCTTCCTTAATATCTTCTTTATTTGCCAAAGGATCATAAACGGTGATGTTTGGTGTGTATTCATTTAATGTGGCATAAATATCCACTACTTTCGTGTTGCGAATGTCAGGACAATTTTCTTTGAACGTGATTCCCAAGATTAATATGCGGGCATCTTTGACCATGATTCCCTTTTTATTCATCAGTTTGATGACTTGGTGGGCCACATACTCTCCCATTCCGTCATTCAACCGTCGTGCGTTGCTCATCACCCGGGGCAATATCCCGTATACTTGTGCTTTCTGAATGAGATAGTACGGATCGACACTGATACAATGTCCCCCGACAAGTCCCGGTTTTAGTTTGATAAAATTCCACTTTGAGGAAGCGGCTTCAATCACATCATGAGTATCAATGCTCATGGCATTAAAAATCTTTGCCAATTCATTCATAAAGGCAATATTAACATCGCGCTGCGCATTTTCAATAATTTTGGAAGCTTCGGCAACTCGAATGGAACTGGCTTTGTGTGTGCCGTTTAATAAAACCGAATTGTATAAATCATCCACAATATCAGCAATTTCCGGAGTAGAACCTGACGTAACCTTTTTGATTTTTTCAACCGTATGCTCTTTGTCTCCGGGATTAATACGCTCCGGAGAATAACCGGCATAAAAATCCAAATTATATCTTAATCCCGATTCTTTTTCTATGATCGGAATACACTCTTCTTCGGTTACTCCAGGGTAAACCGTAGATTCATAAATAACAATATCTCCTTTGGAAATTACTTTAGCCACCGTGCTGCTCGCCCCCAATAACGGGGTCAAATCTGGACGATTGTTGTGATCTACCGGCGTAGGAACCGCGATGATGTATATATTACAATCGCGGATGTCTTCAATTTGAGAACTGCAAGTCAATCCTCCACGTAGTGCCTCCTGCAATAAATGGTCATCTACTTCCATCGTGTCATCATGCCCCTTCATCAAAGCCGCCACCCGAGTGGAATTTATATCGAATCCGATGGTTTTATATTTGGTGGAAAATAGACGAGCCAACGGTAATCCTACGTAGCCCAAGCCGATAACTGCAATTGTATGTTTTTTCATTTTGTCTGATTTGTCTTTAACTTTATGTTTTTCCTCTCAAAAGGATGACGATATATCTAAGAATAAACGTGATATGCTTTGATTATTTACGATGCAAAAATAATCTTTTTTCCTGTATTCTGTTTCATAATGAATTAGTTCTTTTTTTATTCTTTACAAAAATTGTACTTTGATTGAAAAAATTACGTAATTTTGTCGTGATTTATGTTTTTGATGAGTCTATTTTATTAAGCATCAATTATTAATATAAATCCCATTGTATCAAAAATATAGGCAAACGATTTATTGCCATTTAATTATTTCTAAAATACATATCCTACTTGCTCAAAATTATGGATGATATAGAAAAAATACCAAAAGGTAATTTTTGGATTGGGTTTCGCAAGTTTTTTTTCGTTGCGTTTCTTTTTCTGCTTCTTTTTTTTCCTTCTTTTACACTTCCGGGACTTTCATTTAAAATACAACCTATTGATTGTGTCATTCCCTTAATGTTGGGCTGGCTGATTTGGAAAAAACACCTATCTTTTTCCTTAACTTATGTTCGGAACCTTCTTATTTTTATTTGCATCATCTTAGCAAGCTTCCTTATGAATTTTAAGCAAAATGCTGTAAACGACCTGTTTGAAATATACGATGTACTCAAATATGTGGTAGTATTTTTGGTATTCAAAGAGATTTATCAACCGAAAATAAAACAATTGGCTTTTGATATTGCTTTCATTCTTTTGATTATCATCAATATCTTCCATTATCAAAATATTCTGGGTTTTAATGAGTATATTATGCCTCTTTACTGTGGGGAAAACAGTATTCATCTAATGACTTTCGGATATAATTCCATTGGTGAACCTGCAACCAGAAGAATGTTGGGATTAATAGGAAACCCGAATAACAATGCGATTTTATTTATGATCTTTTTGATTCAATACCTCCCTAAAAAGGGTTGGGCAACCAAAGAGATGTTATTTTTTTACATGGCGGCTCTTGCGGTGTCTGCGTGCCAGTCCAGAACCGGAATTATCATTTTTGCCTTTATTTTTGTAGTAAATTTTATCATCATTCAATGGAAATGGTGGAAAAAAACGTTTCATATTTCTATTATTTCACTTCTATTTCTGCTCTTTTTTAACTTTGAATCCGTAGCCATATATTTGCATTTGGATTTTCTGATTCAAAAAAAAGATAAGAGTGATTATATTGCTTCTTTATTTAATCAAGAAGCTTTTCAAAGTCATTCCTGGACACAACGTTTGGAGATTTGGGAAGATTTACTGAAAGAATCCACGCAAAAGCCTATTCTTGGTCACGGGCCGCAAAAGAATTATTTTTATGATGCACATCTTTATGCAGAGAACGAATATGTATTAATGGTTTGGAGATATGGGATCTTCGGTTTATTGGTGTATCTGCTGATATATCTTATTCCTGTAAAAAATATGCTCCGATTGGCAAGAAATTCTCTTGAAGCTAAGAACGGATTATTTTTGATTCTTATATTCATGATTGCATCGCTCACCAACGTTCCGTTGTCTCATACACTACTATCGCCACTTTTCTTTATGATGATGGGGATTTACTATGCCTGTCATCATGAGCAGACAGATTTTGTGTGGCTTCATAATTTAAAACAGAGATGGTTGAATAAAATTTTAAAAAAATGAACAGAATAATCGCGTCACTTCGATACAGAATAAACCGTTTTTTTGGCCAATTAAGCAAACCTACAATAGTTTACGGATACAAAAGAGCAGACGGACTCTTTTTAAAAAACACAAGAATTAGTACCTCAACCGCCATTATTTCTCCTGAAACGCTTCGTATTGAAGATAATGTTTTTATCGGACATTTTAATTTTATCGAAGCAAGTAATTCTATTTCCATCGGAGAAGGGGTTCAAATTACGAACTTTGTGAGCATCACTTCCCATTCAAGTCATCATGCCATTCGCTTATACGGAAAAGATTATCGAAACACCAAGAAAGATATTGGTTATGTGAAAGGTGCCATTGAAATAGGGTCGTATACTTTTATTGGACCGCATTCCTTGATATCTCCCAACACCAAAATCGGAAAAGGATGTATTGTTGGGGCATACAGCAGTGTTCGCGGTGAATTTCCCGATTATTCAATTATTGCGGGAAATCCCGCCCAGGTAATAGGTACGACAAAAAAGAAAGACCAAGAATTTTTGGATAAGCATCCGGAATTAAAAAAAAGTTATTACGATCAAGAAAACTTATAAAATGCGTAAGTTTCTAAAAACAAAACTTTCTTCTGAGTTTGCCCGCAATTCCTTAACCATATTCACAGGAAATGTAATTGCTCAAGCCATTCCATTTTTGGCTGAACCGGTTTTAGCACGCTTGTACACTCCGGAAGATTTTGCCGTTTTAGCCGTTTACTTGTCGGTGGCCAACCTATTTTCGATTATCGCCTCTGCCCGTTACGAATTGGCAATCATGTTGCCCAAAGAGGATAGAAAAGCTGTTAATATATTGGGATTATCGGTGCTTATCAGTTTTGCGGTGAGTCTCATTTCTTTTCTGATTGTATTATTCTTTAATTCAAATATATGTCGGATATTACATAACGAAGAAGTTTCTGTTTATCTTTACTTGGTTCCATTGTCTGTATTATCCGTATCGTGGTATCAGATTTTCAACTATTGGAATTCCAGAAAAAAGAGATTTCAGAATGTAATGTTTTCCAAAACTACGCAAAGTGTTACTACGGTAGGAATTAATATCGGATTTGCAATCAAATCACTTGGATTGGTATTGGGACAATTTGTAGGTTATCTCTTTGGAAGTTTTGTATTGATGTTTGCATTTTTAAGAAAAGATAAAGAGAAGTTATCCATGATTTCAAAAAGGGAAATGAAAGAGGTTTCTATTGAGTATCAAGAATTTCCCAAAATAAACACGATTCATGCATTTGGAGATGTATTAAAGCAAAGCGGTGAGGTTTTTCTACTTTCTTATTTCTATATGAAAGAAAAAGTGGGGTTACACTCCAGAACCTTAAGACTCCTTTTTGCCCCATCGGCGATGATTGGAAGTGCTGTTGGACAGGTTTTTTATCAAAGAGCTTCAGAAACCTATCAAAATGGAGGAAATTTGACAGCTTTATTAATTAAAGTGCTTAAGATGATGGCCTTAATAGCTCTTCCTGTATTTGGAATGGTGGCCCTATTCGGAGATGATTTGTTTGCATGGTTTTTGGGAGAACCTTACAGAATGGCGGGTTATTACGGGAGATATTTGGCTCCGTGGTTGTTTTTTAATTTTATTACCATGCCGGTTTCCCAAATTCCTTTAATTGTATCCAAACAAAAAAAAGCATTTTTATTCAGTTTATGTGGACATACTTTGTATCTTAGCGCCGTAGTTATCGGAGGACTCCATGAGAACATTCTGCTCGGATTTACCTTGTTGAGTATTTTTTCCTCCCTATATTACATTTTGATTATTTTGTGGTTTATTAAAATATCAAAAATTAAAAAACCTTTTTCCAAATGAAAAAATTGTTATTAATCGGATCTAATTGTGTTCATACTTATAACTATTTTCATTTAATTAAAGATTATTTTGATGAAATAGTTCTGATAACGGATGAACCTCATGACGTGATAGATCCCAAAATTTCCAAGAGTTATCAAGTAAATTCTTCGTTAAAATCGCTTCGCAATTATCCTAAAGCGATTCGAGCGTACAAAAATATATTGCAAGAAGAGAGACCGGATATTATTCATATTCAACAAATAAGCACTTATTCTTTTCTATTATTAAGGGCTTTAAAGAAACTTAAGCAAAATATTCCGGTTGTATTAACCACTTGGGGAAGTGATATTTTAGTTTTACCAAAAAAAGGATGGATTTTTAAAAAAATGGTTCAATATGTGTTGAATCATTGTGATCGATATACTACTGATGCGCAGTTTGTTGCCGAAAAGATGCAGCAATTAGCAAAAAAAACATTAAATACAGTTATAGCTAATTTTGGCATCAACATCACGGACATCACAATTCCCAAAGAAAACATCATCTATTCCAACCGTTTACATAAACCATTATATCGCATTGATAAAATAATCAAAGCATTTCATTTTTTTGTTTCCCATCATCCCGATTGGAAATTGGTAATTGGAGGAAGTGGTACAGAGACCGAAGAATTGAAAGAACAAGTTCATCTTTTACATTTAGAAGAGTGGATTTCCTTTATTGGGTGGGTAGATAGCACAAAGAATTCGGAAATGTATGCACAAT
This sequence comes from Bacteroidota bacterium, assembly GCA_022708105.1. Taxonomy (GTDB): domain Bacteria; phylum Bacteroidota; class Bacteroidia; order Bacteroidales; family WCHB1-69; genus DUOL01. Next base: position 33,214 of record JAKIZI010000013.1, on the reverse strand, counting down.
CAAAGATTTGGGTTTCCATTCCCGAAAGTGATGCCACCTCAATTAGTTTACTCGAAGCGATGAGTTTAGGGTGTATTCCGGTAGTTATTGATTTGCCGGCCAATCGAGAATGGATTCGGCACGGAGAAAACGGAATTATTGTTCAGGATATTGAGACAGATTTCTTTGAAGAGGCGTTAGCACTTTCTGTTGACGAAGTAACAAGAATCAACAATCAAATAATTCGGGAAAAGGGCACCAAAGAGGTAAATCGTCAACTATTTTTTGAAATATACGATCAATTAGCATAATCCTGAGACCGACGGCAAAGCCGGCACGCCCAAATACAAAATAAAAAAGCCCGTTAAAACGGACTTTTCAAGCAGGGGAAGAGAGATTCGAACTCCCATCAATGGTTTTGGAGACCACTATTCTACCCTTAAACTATTCCCCTAAAGAAACAGGGGCATCAACAGAGACGCCGCCTGTTTTCAGTTATTAAGAGACTAAAAATTAGTCTAAGATTTCGGTTACCTGACCTGCACCAACAGTTCTACCACCTTCACGGATAGCAAAACGGAGGTTAAGGTTGATAGCGATTTCTGACAAAAGGTCAACTTTAATTGTCACATTATCACCAGGCATAACCATTTCAACGCCTTCGGGAAGAGTAACTTCTCCGGTAACGTCCGTAGTACGGAAATAAAATTGAGGACGATATTTGTTTTTGAACGGGGTATGACGTCCACCTTCTTCTTTTTTCAAGATATAAACTTCAGCTTTGAAAGATTTGTGAGGTTTAATAGAACCCGGTTTTGCAATAACCATACCGCGGCAAATTTCGTCTTTATCGATACCACGGAGCAAAAGACCAACGTTATCGCCAGCTTCGCCTCTATCCAATATTTTGCGGAACATTTCCACACCGGTAACTACTGATTTAAGTTTTTCAGCGCCCATACCGATAATATCTACAGGATCTCCGGAGTTAATAACACCGGTTTCGATTCTACCAGTAGCTACGGTACCACGACCTGTAATTGAGAATACGTCTTCAACAGGCATAAGGAATTCTTTATCCACATCTCTTACTGGGAGCGGAATCCAAGTATCCACAGCATCCATTAATTGCATAATAGTATCTACCCATTTTTCTTCTCCATTCAATCCACCAAGTGCAGAACCTTGAATAACAGGAGTATTATCACCATCGAATCCGTAGAAAGTTAAAAGGTCACGAATGTCCATTTCAACGAGTTCGAGTAATTCGGGGTCATCTACCATATCCACTTTGTTCATAAACACAACCAATTTTGGAACACCAACTTGGCGAGCCAAAAGGATATGTTCTCTGGTTTGAGGCATAGCACCGTCAGTAGCAGCTACAACAAGAATTGCGCCGTCCATTTGAGCGGCACCAGTAACCATATTTTTAATATAGTCAGCGTGGCCCGGACAATCCACGTGTGCATAGTGACGATTTGCAGTTTGATATTCAACGTGAGAAGTATTAATTGTAATACCACGTTCTTTTTCTTCTGGAGCGTTGTCGATAGAATCGAAGCTTCTTACTTCAGATAAACCTTTAGATGCAAGAACCTTTGTGATTGCTGCAGTCAGGGTGGTTTTACCGTGGTCAATGTGACCAATTGTTCCTACATTTACGTGTGGTTTGGAACGTTCGAATTTTTCTTTTGCCATTTTATTTCAAATTAAATGTTAAAAATTATTATTATTTGCTACTTTATAGTTTTATTGTCTAAAAGTCTAAAAAAGAGCCATTGACGAGAGTTGAACTCGTGACCCCTTCCTTACCAAGGAAGTGCTCTACCACTGAGCTACAACGGCTTAAAAAAATCATAATTCAAAGAACGTCCGTTCATCAGAGCGGTACATTTTGAGTTTGCAAAAATACATATTTTTTTTTAATCTACAATCGAGAGTTATATTTTTTGAAAATTATATTTTCGGATGCAGCTTAAAAGCTGATATTTATGAGTTAAATGAGAAGAAAAATTCGGAGGAAAAATCATTAAATTTAAAAAAAGTAAAATGCACAATCTCAGTGTTAAAAAAAATTGTATTTTTGCAGCCTAAAAAATATAATGTATTAATTTATAAACAAAAACAAGAATTATGTTGAACCAGTATGAAACCGTTTTCATTATGACGCCCGTTTTGTCTGAAGATCAGATGAAGGAAACGGTAAAAAAATTCGAGAATTTTCTCATTGACAAAGGAGCAGAGATTATTCATCAAGAGAATTGGGGTTTGCGAAAATTGGAATACCCGATTGCAAAAAAGGCCTCAGGATTTTATCATTTATTTGAATTCAAAGCTGACGGAAGTCTTTTGAAAGATTTTGAAGTTCAATTTCGTCGTGACGAAAGAGTGATGAGATACCTCACAGTAGCTATGGACAAACATGCCATTGCATACAGTGAAAAGAGAAGAAGTTTAAAAAAAGAATCTAAAGCAAAGGAGGCATAACCCATGGCACAACAATCAGATATTAAATATTTAACCCCGATTGCGGTTGATATCAGAAAGAAAAAGTATTGTCGTTTCAAAAAGAGCGGCATTAAGTACATTGATTACAAAGACGGTGAATTTTTAAAGAGATTTGTGAATGAGCAAGGACGTATTTTACCAAGACGTTTAACAGGAACTTCTTTAAAATATCAAAAGAAAGTGGCACAAGCTGTAAAAAGAGCTAGACATTTGGCTTTACTTCCTTTTGTAACCGACAATTTAAAAACTAATTAATCAGGGAGGGAAGTATAATGGAAATTATTTTAAAACAAGATGTTCAGAATTTAGGTTATACCGATGACCTTGTGAAAGTTAAAGATGGTTATGCAAGAAATTATCTCATTCCGAAAGGATTTGCAGTTCTTGCAAGCCCCGCCAACAAAAAAATGTTAGCCGAAACTTTGAAACAACGTGCTTTCAAAGCTGAAAAAATCAGAAAAGAAGCTGAGTTTATGGCTGGAAAAATTGATGGTCTAAATTTAAGAATTGAAACTAAAGCTTCTGAAAAGGGCACCATTTTCGGTTCCGTAAATACCATTGCTGTTGCCAATGCACTCAAAGAGCAACACAACATAGAAATCGATCGCAAAAAAGTGATTTTAAAAGACGAACACATTAAAGAGTTGGGAAATTACACTGCTCAAATTCAATTGCATAAAGAATTTCGGGTTACTGTAAATCTTGAAGTGGTTGCCGAAGATCACGAATAGTCGATTTATTCATAATCCTAAAAAAACTGCTTTCGGGCAGTTTTTTTTATTTATATAGATTTATATATAAAAAAGTTGTACTTTTGCAATGACTAAGAAACGGATTTATCTTTTTCAAAGTCACGAAAAATAAAATTACTAATCCAAAAGCAAGCACTGATGGAAAAGCGTTTAGGCATTATCGCCATAGTATTTACTTCCAAAGAAAACATCGTTATCGTAAATGATTTAATATCGGATTTTTCTGATATGATTATTGCGCGGCAAGGGCTTCCTATGCCACACAAAGGAATATCCTTTATTTCTCTCGTTGTGGAAGCAGAAATGAATAGAATTAACTCTTTAACAGGGCAATTAGGACGTTTAGAAGGAATAGAAGTCAAGACAATTGTGACCAAAGAGCGTCCCGTTATTAAAGAAAAATAAATACAAACATTATGAATATAGCCGAAAGAAACCAGAATTTCATTGATAGAGAAAAACTCTATACCTTAATTGAGGGACAGATTCCCACAACAGATGAAATAAATGCCGTATTAAACAAAGCCCGTAAGTTAAAAGGATTATCATTAGAGGATGTTGCTTTGCTTTTGCGCGTAGAAGATCATGCCGACATTATTAAAATTATGGAAACGGCACACTATGTAAAAGAAGAAATATACGGAAAAAGATTAGTTTTATTTGCTCCGGTATATACGGGAAATGTATGTGTAAACAATTGTACCTATTGTGCATTCCGAAAAGACAACAAGAAAATTGTCCGGAAAGTGCTAAACATGGAAGAAATTGAACATGAAACACGAATTTTACTTCGGGATGGGCATAAACGAATTTTGTTAATCTGCGGTGAGAGTCCGAGAAATAATATTGACTATATCTGTGATGCCATTCGTCACGTATATTCGGTGAGAGAAAATGGACAAAACGTTCGACGAATCAATGTGGAACTTGCACCGATGTCGGTAGAAGATTTTGCGAGACTCAAATCCGAAAATATTGGAACTTATGTTTGTTTTCAAGAAACGTATGATTCGGAATTATACAAAGAGTATCATCCGGCTGGTTCTCCGAAAGCAGATTATCTGAATCGTTTATTGGTAATGGATCGTGCAATGGAAGGAGGCATTAATGATGTTGGATTAGGTGTATTATTCGGCTTAGCTGATTATCGGTTTGAAATTTTAGCGTTGATGGAACATGCCAATCATTTGGAACGGGCTTTTGGATGTGGCCCGCACACCATCAGCTTCCCACGAATAGAACCTGCAGAGGGAGCTCCCCTTCCTGAGCACATTCCCCATAAAGTTTCTGATGAAGATTTTAAGAAAATAATCTCCATCATACGAATTGCATTGCCCTATACGGGAATAATATTAAGTACGAGAGAAAATGATGAGATGAGAACGGAGTTATTCAATTACGGAATAAGTCAGATTTCGGCAGGCTCCAGAACAAATCCCGGTGCATATAGTGATGAAGCTGAGGCATCAGGAAGTCAGTTTTCGCTTGGGGATCACCGCTCATTGGAAGAGGTAATATCAAGTATGATTGACAGTGGGTTCATTCCGTCTTTCTGTACCGGTTGTTATCGAAACGGAAGAGTCGGAGCAGACTTTATGGATTTGGCAAAACCAGGACTCATTAAGCAATTCTGTCTCCCAAATGCCATGTTTTCTTTCAAAGAATATTTATATGACTTTGCTTCTGAAGAGACGAGAAAAAAAGGATTAGCTTTAATTGACAAAATGTTGGAAGATATTTCTCAAGACTCAAAAAAAGAGAAAATTAAAGACAACCTTAGTCATATCGAAAAAGGGGAACGTGACATGTATTTTTAAGTTTTAAAAATACATTTAGTATAAAACAACATTTTTCCTATTCCTCTTGTCATGTAGTATAAAATAAAACATTATTTTTGCATGATTTTTCTTATCTGCTTAGAGAGATAGCATTATGTGGAAAAAAAGCTCTTTTCTGATTTTCTTATTAACTATACTTGTTCTGACCGGACAAGTTAAGGCTCAGATTGTTACAACAAGTGCGCGCAATCAACTACCTCAAAATCTTATCACTAGTGTATTGGCAGGAAGTGGGGTGGTCATGACCAATGGTCAATTTAATTGGTCGACTGCAAACATATCAACCGATCAAATCGGAACATTTACTAATGGTATTAGTTTTACTAGTTTTCCATTTAGTTCCGGTATTATTATGACTACGGGCAATATTGCGGTTGCACAAGGACCTAATGACAGAACTAATTATGCAATGAATGTTACTCAGAGCACTACAGTTCGGGATCCCGATTTACAAGCATTGGTTTCAGCGCCACTCAAATCAACTACTGCACTTGAATTTGATTTCATTGCCTCTTCATCTTCTTTTGAATTTGAATACGTATTTGCTTCCGAAGAGTATCCTGAATATGTATGTTCTCAATATAATGATGTTTTTGGATTTTTCTTAACGGGTTTAGACCCTGTAACAATGGTTTCTACCACTAAAAATATTGCTGTTATTCCGAATAGTATATCTGCCTTATATCCGAATGGAATGCCGGTAGCCATCAACTCTTTAAATTCCGGTATGCCCGGAGGGAGTTTTTCTTCAAGTGATTGTATTTCTTTAGATTATTCACAATTTTACAACGATAATCCACCGGGAAATCCATATATGCAATTTGACGGATATACGGTAGCTCTTCCTGCCGGAGCAGATGTTATTCCTTGTGAGACCTATCACATGAAAATTTCTATTGCTAATGTAAATGACAACACTTTTGACTCGGGTGTATTTCTGAAAGCATCCAGTTTTAACAGTCCTGAATTTGAAGTCATCAACAATTACACACTACCGAGTGTTCCGTATTTAATTGAAGGTTGTAATTCTTCAGATTTAGAACTTAAAATCAGTAGTCCTGCTGTAAGTACGGTTCAAGTGGATTTAGTGCTCAGCGGCACAGCCACGGAAGGTGTTGATTTTGAACCAATTCCTTCGACTGTATATATTAATCAAGGAGACACTAGTGTCATCATTCCGATCATACCTATTGCCGATAACAATACAGAGGGAACTGAAACCATCATCATCAATGCGACCATGACTATTTGTGGGATTCCTTTCAATAAAGTTATTGAATTGGAAATTATTGATCACATCCCGACCATTCTTACTTCATATGACTTGGCAGTTTGTCAAGTATGCACCTCTCTTACGGCACAAATTGCACAATCAATGCCCGGACTTGATTTAACATTCCATTGGTCCCCGGTTGATTCTTTAGATGATCCAACGGCTCAGACAACAGCAGCAAATATTACGCAAAGTTCCGTTTATACAGTCACAGCAACCGATACACTCGGGTGTGGAAGTAATGAAGCCACAGTTAATGTATTGGTATTTCAAGCTCCGGAACCATTGTTTACATATACACCGGACAAAGGTTGTGCCCCATTTATAGTTTCATTTACCTCCAATACAAATCCTCATTCGGCTTCTTTGTTATGGAATTTTGGAAACGGGGAAACTTCAACAGAACAGAACCCTACAGTAACTTACACAGAAGATGGAAATTATACAGTATCATTAACTGCTACCGTGGGACAAAATTGCAACCAGACCCTTTCAATTCCGAACGCTATTGGACAGGCGGATTATCCGATTGTAGATTTCTCCTATTTGCCTACGAATCCTGTTAACGGAGAAATAATTACATTCACGAATCTGTCTTCAGGAAACAATATTGTCAGTTATCTTTGGAATTTCGGAGATGGATATACATCAAGCGAAAATAACCCTGTTCATATTTATTATGTCGAAGAAGACCGATATTTTAATGCCACGCTTACTGTAACAACCGATGAAAATTGCATTTCAAAAAAAGGGGTTCCTATTTTAGTTACAGACAATTTTAATTTTTATATTCCTAATGCGTTTTCCCCGAATAAAAACGGAATTAATGATATTTTCAAGCCTTATATCACAGAAGCGGGCAAATATACATTTTCCATTTTTAACAGATACGGCCAAACCGTATTTGAGACGCACGACATACTTGGTGGATGGGATGGAATGCAAAATGGCAAAAAGTGTCCTCCGGGAGTTTATGTGTGGAAAGTAGCTTATTCAAGGACTGCAAAACCGAATGAAGAATATGAATTAACCGGAGAAGTATATTTACAACGTTAAAGTTCCGATTATTAACATTATTTCGTTAAAAAAAAGGAGTATGTATCGCAACATACTCCTCTTTTTTTCCGTTAATTTGATATTCCTTTGTTTTTCTGTATTCATATAGGATAAATCTATTGTTTCATATTATAAAACAAACTATTTTGAAAAAAATCTTCTTCTTACTGGTATTTTTGTCCTCTGTTATTCTTAGCATTGCAATGTTATTAACTCATCAGGATTTATTGATAGAAAAAACAAAGCTCCCAGAGAAGAATCCAATTTCCATAATTCAAAATGAAGATAGTTGGGCAGAGAAACAACTTGAAAATATGACTTTGGAGCAAAAAATCGCTCAATTAATCATGATTCGGGTATATTCCAATAAGGATGCAAAGTATGACAGCACGATGGAAGCTGAAATTACCGAATTCCAGCCGGGAGGAATCTGTTTTTTTCAAGGGACTCCTGTGAGGCAAGTACAGTTAACGAATCGGCTGCAATCGGCAAGCAATATCCCGATGTTGGTGGCCATAGACGGAGAATGGGGCCCTGCAATGCGGTTAGACAGTTGTTTGGCCTTTCCGTATCAGATGACACTCGGAGCACTTAACGAAGACGACGACCGACTAATTTACCAAATGGGGGTTGAAGTGGCAAAACAATGCAGGGCTTTAGGTATTCATATCAACTTCGCTCCCTGTGTTGATGTTAATAATAATAGTGAAAATCCGGTTATCAATTTTCGTTCTTTCGGAGAAATTAGAGAAAATGTTGCCAAAAAATCTATTCATTACATGAATGGAATGCAAGATAACGGCATCAGTGCTTGTGCCAAGCATTTTCCCGGACATGGAGATACCAAAACCGACTCGCATCATGCTCTGCCCGTTATTAATAAGACTTATGAAGCATTGGATTCTTTAGAATTTTATCCTTTCAAAAAGATCATCAAAGAAGGAGTTGATTTCGTCATGATTTCCCACCTCAACATTCCTGCTTTGGACACCGCTGCGAATTCCATTGCTTCACTCTCTGAAGAGATCGTTACAGGAATCCTTCGTAAGAAAATGCAATTTAACGGCCTTGTGATTACAGATGCCATGGATATGAAAGGTCTTAGAAACACATACCCTAATGGGAGTGATGCCGAGATTAAAGCATTGCTTTCGGGCGTTGACATTTTGCTATTGCCCAATCAACTGAGTGAGGTTATTCCTGCCATTAAAACAGCCGTTGAAAAGGGGATTATTTCTGAAGCGCTTATTGATGAAAAATGTTTGAAAATACTCAAATTAAAACAAGCAAAAGGATTGAATAAATTTAAAAAACTATCGACCAATCATTTAGAAGATTTTCTAATGAATGAAAAAACAGCCGATATTATTCAACAAATTGAAAAAAAGTCCTTAACTTTATTAAAAAATGAAAATGGGATTCTTCCACTCTATGCAAAAGATAGTAATCAAACCGCTTTACTGGTTTTGGGAGATCTTTCGGATTCGTGCCTATATCAAGAAATTGCCTTTGAAAGACATCTGACATACATTCCGGTTACCCTTCCTTTAAATAAACTTCAAGACTCACTTCTTAACTCCACTTTAAATCAACATCAAAAAATTATCGCTTTTGTCATCAGTAAAAATCAATTATCGAGGAAAAATTACGGGATTTCGGAAGAGTCTATTACGTTGTTGAACGGACTATCGAAGCAACACCAAATAATTCTCGGTCTATATTCCAATCCTTATCTTTTGGAAAAATTTGGAGATCTTACTGCCTATCGTTCTATATTTATAGGATACAAACCTACGCCCAATGCGATTCGTTCGGGCATTGCAGCTTTATATCAAGAGATTCCGTTTTCGGGCAAATTGCCCGTCTCTTCCAATCAATTTCTTGCATTGAGTGGCGAAACCATAGAGCATCGTCCACAAGCCGTTAAGATGTATCCGGCGCCATATTCTTCTTTAACGGAAAAGGCAAATGAGTCCATTGAAAAAATGGTGGAAGCGGCTATAGAAGATCGAATAATACCGGGATGTCAGATTTTGGCACTGCATAATGGAGCAACAGTTTATCATCGCAATTTCGGAAAAGTAAAGTATGATTATGCGGCAGATAAAGTAGATGAAAACACGCTTTATGATTTGGCATCGCTCACCAAATCTTTGGCTACTGCAATTGCTGTAATGAAGTTATATGATGAAGGAAAAATCAAATTGAGTGATAAAATAGGCACTTTCCTTCCCTATTTACAAGGAAGCAATAAAGCAGACCTCACTTTGGAAGAGTTGCTCACTCATACATCGGGTTTACCGGCTTTCATTCCATTTTACAAAAATCTCTCCAAAGAGGGGAAATGGGATATTAAATATCTAAGAAAAGAACAATCAGATAAATTTTCTATTTGTGTTGCGAAAGGCGTTTATTTGAATGAAAACTATATCAAAGAAATAAGAACACAATTAATTGAATGTAAATTAGGCCCTAAAAAATATGTGTACAGTGA
>JAKIZI010000013.1:20172-22675 GCA_022708105.1 Bacteroidota bacterium | reverse complement strand
TATACTCGGGAAATGTCTTTTAGGTGAATATCATTGACAAATAAGGATTTATCGTGCATTTCACAACATAAAAAAGAGGATGAAAACATTATTTTCCAACCTCTCTTTTCGTTAATATGTGAGCGGTAAACGGGGTTCGAACCCGCGACCTAAAGCTTGGGAAGCTTTCACTCTACCAACTGAGCTATTACCGCATTTTCCGACTGCAAAAATAAAAAAATGTTTCATACAAACCGAAGCCGGATTGTATTTTATTTAGTGTGCTTATAGTGTATGATTTTTGCGAAATTGGATTAATCGTTCTTCCAAGGTAGGGAACATAGCTTCGGGAACCAAAGAGACGCAAGCACGGAGGCCTTCTTTGCGGTCGCTGCCGGTAATTTCGAGACTAATGGCGCTAACTCCGTAATACAAGAATTCTTTCAGCAGTTGTTCGCCGGACATTCCCGGGTAGGAGATGGTAAAATAGAATCCGTCTGCCAATGGTTTATCTTCATCTTTATCGTAAACGATTTTAAAGCCGTTATCAAGAAACATTTTTTTCATAATGGCAGCTTTTCGGGCATAGATGCTTACATCGTCAAGATAATTGTAGGAGCCGTCGTTACATGCTTTAAGAATTGCAGCGAGGGCATATTGGGCAGAGTGCGAGGTCCCTGAACTGATGGCATAGACTGTTCCGTAAATGATGGCACGTCCTAATTTCGGAGTCCCGAAGTAGGGAATCAGATCGGGAAATTCGCGATTATAGAGGGCATCGGAGAGCACCAGCATGCCGATACGTTCTCCTGCATAGCTGAACGCTTTGGAGCTGGAAATAAGCAATGCATAATTGGACGAATAGTGTCCCACGGAAGGTTGAAAAGGTGGAATTCCGGGTTTAGAAATATCGTTTCGGAAATCCATGCCGAAGTAGGCCAAATCTTCGAAGATACACACATCGTATTGATTAGCCAATTCTCCGATAGTCCGGAGTTCTTTGTCGGTAAAACAAATCCAAGATGGATTGTTGGGGTTTGAATAGATAATGGAGTGAATATTTCCTTTGGCGAGATAGCTTTCCAATTTGGCTTTCAGTTTCTCCCCACGGTAATTATAGACGTCAAATGTCTCAAATTTGAGTCCGAGTACTTTATGTTGTTGTTTTTGTACGGGAAATCCAGGGTCAATAAAAAGGGTAGTATCACGTTCTTTACGTGCCCTCACGAAAGTCATAAACCCCGCCATTCCGCCCATCATAGATCCCACGGTGGGAATACAGCCTTCCGGAGAGACATCAAGGTTAATAAAATTCTTTACAAATTTGGCCATTTCCCTTTTCAATTCAGGAGTTCCTTCGATATCGGGATAGAGGGCGGCACAACCTTTCTTCAGAGCTTCGATTTGAGCATTTACGCCAATACTACAAGCGGGCAATCCGGGAATTCCCATCTCCATCCGCACAAATTTTTGTCCTGCGGCGTCTTCAATATCGTTGATCAATCTTTTCACTTCCCGAATGGATGCTTTTCCAATTTCGCGAATGCCACTTTTTGCGAGAATATCATCTACAATTGTTTCGGGAATCGGGGTATTATTTATTTTTTCCATGTTTATATGTTAATGATAATGAATATACAACGTTATTTCTTCTTCGGGGGCAAACTTACGGATTTTTTTCGAATTAAAAAAGGAAATCCAACCGTATAAATTGAAATAATTATACGTTCAATATATGATTAACGTAATAAAAAAAGAGAGCTGAACAATTAATAGGGTTTGATATGGATTATCGTAACGGTACCTTTTTTCATAAACTTAGCACCCATTAAATCGGCATAATAGAGGAGATACACAAAAACCGTATTGGTAAGCACCGGTTTTCCGTTCACGGATCCATCCCAACCTTCGGAAATATCGGTTGTTTCAAAAATTTCTTCCCCCCATCGGTTATAGATAATCATCTCCTGACTTCGTCACGCTTTTTTTTCTAATTTTATATCTTACTGAAAATTATTATAATACGATTTTTGAGCCACCCTTTTTGGGTGTCCCATGTCCTTTTTTATATTTTTGCAAAAATATAATTATGTTTTTAAGGATTAAATCAAACAAATCAGGAAACAAGAGCATCCAAATTATTGAAAAGACTAATGGACAATCAAAAGTTCTGAAAACAATTGGTTGTACATCAGACGAAACTCAATTATTACAACTTATCAAAGAGGGGAAACAGTGGATTTCTGACGAAAAGAAGCGTCGCCATCCGGAATTTGATTTGTTAGGTGAAGAACATGCTAAACAAGAGCAGGAAAAAGCGGAAGTTGAGAACTTCATCGCTAACATAGACAACATCTTGCTTAACGGTGTGGATTTGATTTTGGATAAAGTGTTTGATTGTGTTGGATTTAACAGAATTAAAGATGATATATTCCGACAACTTGTAAAAAGCCGACTTTCCTTTCCTTCGAGCAAAGCAGCTACTGTTGAATATCTCAAAAACCATTTTGATGAAGATGTTAAT
>JAKIZI010000013.1:0-20162 GCA_022708105.1 Bacteroidota bacterium | reverse complement strand
CACGGATCCATCCCAACCTTCGGAAATATCGGTTGTTTCAAAAATTTCTTCCCCCCATCGGTTATAGATAATCATCTTATAATTTTCCGCAGACACATTATAAAACGTAGGGATAAAGACGTCGTTTTTCCCGTTATTATTCGGAGTGAATGAATTTGGCACATAAACCACAGATGTTTCATAAATAATGATAGATCTGTTGATGATATTGGTACAGCCGAAAGCATCGGTAACGGTAAGGGAAACATTATAAGTTCCGGTTTCGAGGTAGGTATGCTCTATATTTTGTTGGAAGGAGGTCGTCCCATCATCCATATTCCAAAACCATGTCACATCATCGGAAGAGCAATCGGTAAAATAGAGCGTTGTACCGAGTAGGGCATAAGATTGGTTCACACCGAAGCAAGCATTGGGTAATGGAGCTTCGGTAATGGTAAATTGAAAATCCACCTGACAGAGGCTATCACTCACCGAACCGGAGTAAGATCCGGCAAAAAGGTTAAAAGCGGTATCAGCGTTCGTATTGGGTGTATTCCATTGATATGTATAGGTTCCGATTCCGCCGCTCGCCACTGCGATAGCCATCCCGTCATCATGCCCGCAGTGGGCTTGAACGGTAGAGACGGAGACAACGGGAGCGGTGCTGGTCAGGACAACAGAAGCGGTTTGGCTACAGCCGTAGTCATCGGTAACCGTAACCACATATGTTCCGGCAGGAATTTGCTGTATCGTTTGGGTTGAAGCCCCATTGGTCCATGCATATTGGTAGGGCGGAGTTCCTCCAGAAACATGAGCGGTAAGTTCCCCATTCGGATCATTACAAATGGGCATGATCGTATCAAACGTGATGCTCATTGGGGGAGATTCCACAATCGTAATTGATTGGGTAACATCGCAGCCGTCAGAAGAACCTGTAACGGTATAAGTGCCTGCCCCGACAGAAATAGAGCTTGTTGTGGCACCGGTATTCCATAGATAGGTATTTGCCCCAGAAGCGGTAAGCATAGAAGTCTCGCCCGGGCAGAGGAATAGAGAGGATGCTGATACGGTAAGATTAATACTGGTAGAGGCGCCCGGCACGGTAACCGAGGCGGTTGTGGTACAGCCATTGGCATCGGTAATCGTAACGATATAAGTTCCCGCATTCAATCCTGTAGCGGTTGCGGTTGTTTGTACCGGAGTAGTATTCCAACTATAGGAAACCGCATTGGGAGAGATCACGGTAGCAGTTCCTGTGGGAGTTCCGCAGATGGCATCGGTAGCAGAAATGGAAGTTACTTCGGCAGCACTCACTTGAATCGGATATTGGTCGGAATAGGAGCAGCCGAAATCGTCATAGATGGTAAAAGTACAATTATAGGTTCCGCTTGTCGTACCTAGCGGTGGGGTAATATCCACTGTGGTATCATTTATTACATTAGCCCAATTGCAACTCCAATTCACATAGTCGATGGGCACTTGATACGACCATGTAGGTGCAATCAAATTAGGATTAAAAGTAATATCCCAATAGAATACATATCCATTATCTTCCGCCCATGTATCGCACACCTGAATTTGCCATTCTCCATTGAGGGGGCAACCCACAAGAGAGGAAAAAGAGGTCACAGGAGCATAGTATTGAGAACTCGATGAAATATGTGTAGAGTCGATACTTCGTTGGGTATATCCATACGAGCCATAAAAACTATAGTCATTTCCTGCATTATAAGAATAATCGGAATAGGCGTAGCCCCCTGAAGAGAGACCGGCATACATATTCGAATATCCTGAGTTTCCGTAACTGAAAGATGAATTTTCCGACCAACAATAATTCCAGCCGACACCCGGGGGATTTCCTGCAGAAGTGCAATAATTGGATAAATTATCTGAGGTATTCGGTACTCCGAACATCAATCCGGATCGCCACAAATAGTGGTTATTGAGTAGCAGAGCACTGCTTCCATTGGGGCAAACAAGGTAAATAGACAAATCATCCGTATAGGTATGTTCCAAATTAATACACACAGAGACAACATCTGAAGCATTTTGAATCACATCGGAATTAGAAAAATTTGTAAACACGACGGAGCTGGTATAACAAGCATCGGGGCAATTAGGACCGTCGGGGATGAAGGTCGCACCACCGGTTCCCATAGTAATTTCTTGTTCACTTTGAATGGGTTGCACTTCAATAATAGAAGCGGTATCGTAGCCAAGAGTTAATTGTTCGGTACTCCCGGCGCATATAACATCAGAGGGGTTGATATTTGCAATAGGATTTGAAGAGACTCGAATACGACCGGTAAAAAAGCTTTTACATCCATTTAGATCTTCGGCCATCAGAATAAAGTTATAGCCGATAGACATCGGTGGAGTAAACGTAGTTGTTTGTCCGGATGCTGTTTGCGACACAGGTCCATTATTATAATACTGAAAAGACCATGAATAAGTGAGATTTGGAGTGGCAGGAATGGCCGTTGCCGCGAAGTTGATTGTCTGTCCGGGACAGACATCAATATAATAGAAACCATCCGCTTCGAGCTGCGGCGCCGGAACGGTATTATTCAAATTCAGCACCACATTACTGGTACAGGTTGTCACAGGCGGATCACCGCCGCCGCCACCACAAGTATAGGTAAAAAAGAGACCATATAGATAGGAGCCATCGTTACAAGTGTATAAATTATTATATCCTTCATCTATATAAAAGTAGCATTCATCGTCATAATAACCCTGCCACCATTCAAAAGTAACCACACTTCCGGTGGCCACCGAAAAAGTGTAGGAATAATTATACCCACTTGAAACCGTAACGGAAGTATAGTAACTTCCACCGACATAAATATCAATTTCTGCCCCATTCCATCCGTCTCCCCACGAGTCATACATATCGATGGTTATAGTGCATTGAGCGGATAATTTGGTCTGACCTCCTATTAAGAGCCCTGACCAGATCAATAATATTGCCGATAAATGAATAACGAAACGAAAAATATCCTTCAAAGGAACAAACAGTTTAAATTAATAAATATCAAAAGCGATTTGATAATTCAGACAAGAGAAAAATCTCAAACGTTGCTTTTTGCTACAAAGGTAATAAAAAAATAATATTCGGAACTTATTTTACTATTTTAGCAAGAAATACTTCTATTTGCTTCTGAAGTGGCTGGGTATTATCGTTATATATGACAAAATCTGAGCGATGACATTTATCAGCCTGGCTCATTTGAGAAAACATTCGTTGTTGGATATCCTGCAATGACCATGAGGGATTTCTCAGTTTCAGTCTACTAATTCTTAAATCATCGGGCGCATCTACGGTAACAATCAAATCAAAAAGGTGGTCAAAATGTGCCTCAAAGAGAATGGCGGCCTCCATCATCACGATATCATTATTTTGTGAGGAACACCAAATAGCAAAATCATTCATCAGTCGAGGATGGATAATTGCTTCGACCAATTCGCGGGCATGAAGGTCGGAGAAAATAAGGTCGGAAACTTTTTTTAAGTTTACTTGTCCATGCTCTAAAATATTAGGACCGAGCGCTTTTTCTATTTCATGGATAACTTCTTCGTCTAAATATAAATTTTTGGCATGACTATCGGCGTCATAGACGGGAATTCCTTTTTTGGCAAATAGTTCAGCTACGAAGCTTTTTCCTGTTCCTATACCACCAGTCAGCCCTATTTTGAACATCATTAATTATTTTAAATAAATAGTAAGCGTTTCGGGGGATTCAATCTCCACAAACTCATTTTCATAAAAACCGATACTTTTTAGATATTGGTTCAACTCATTTTGGGTAAAAATATAATTGTATCGATTTTGTTTTTTGTGTTGAATGAGATGATAAACGGGTAGATTAATCGTTCTATTTTTGGGTGAATACTTAGAATTCAAAAAATTAAAACCTGATGTCTTAAACACTAATGTCATCACTGAATCAGAGAGTCGGGCATGCTCTTTTTGCAAAGGTAAACCGGAACAAGTAACCGTATAATTCAGTTTAACTGTGTAATCTTTAGAAAAATACCCGAAAATCCATATAAGGGAAGCAATCAAAAAGCAAATAAGTAAGGTAATAGACGGTTTTCTGTATTTTTTTTTAGATTCAGAATGAACAGCCGTATTTCCCATTATTTATTATTTTTTGGGTTCATTCGCATCTATAGCGACTGCTGCTTTTTCAATTTTCAGTTTGCTTCCGTCTTCCACTTCAATAATAAAAGTAGCTTCTTGAACATCCGTAATTTTGCCGTGAATTCCACCAATAGTAACTACATGATCTCCTTTTTTGAGGGCTTCTCTAAATTGTTGGATTTTCTTTTGTTTCTTTTGTTGTGGGCGAATCATAAAGAAGTAGAAAACCACAATAATGAGCACCAAAAAGATCAGCATTGAGCTCATACCGCCACCTTGTTGTCCTGTAGCTTGTCCTTGAGCAAATAATAAAAAAAGTGAATTGTTCATAATGTTTCGTTTTTAATTAATTCATAATAATATATTACGGAATAATAACTTCCGCTGTAATTCTGATTAGCGTATTAACGGGGTAGGTATTGGCTGAAACCACTACGGAGTGGGTTTCTTTTCCCGATTTGTTTTTAGAGTCAAAAGCCACCACAATTTCTCCTGATTCTCCCGGTCGTATTGGTTCTTTTGGGGGAATAGAGGTAGTACAGCCGCAAGATGCATTAGAATTGTAGATAATCAAATTTGACTTCCCTGTATTTTTAAATTTGAACGTATAGCTAAGACGTTCTCCTTGAACCACTTTCCCAAAGTCGTGCGTTGTTTTTTCGAAAGTAAGAACGGGCATATTACGTTCTTCTTGTTTTGAGACACCTTCAGGAGACGCCGGATTATGAATATCCGACACAGATGGTTTTAGTTCTTTTTTTCCATTTCCGCATGAATTCAATAAGAAAACGGATAACAAGAGCATCGTAATAAAGGGAAAATATTTCATTTTCAACATACTTTTAACTTCTTAAATTAAAAAATATTTTCAACGAGCAAAAATACTAAAAAAATACAAACGGAGGAGCGTCTTGCTAATTAAATCCCATGGCATACCTTGAAAAGATCCGTTATTTTTTTGTACTTTTGCGGATTGATCCACAACGACTATGATTCGCTTCATACTCAAACGAATACTTTACGGGTTGCTCTTAATGTTAGGCGTAATCACGCTTGTGTTTTTTTTATTTACGGTACTTCCCTCAGATCCGGCGCGTATGATGATGGGACAGCGAAGTGACATTGCCACGGAGGAAGCCATTCGCAAAGAGATGGGATTAGATTTACCCATTGGCATTCAGTATTTAGCTTATCTTAACGACCTTTCGCCGATCTCATGGCACAAAACCAAAGATACAGACTCCTTTTTCTATTTAGACTCTTCCGATTATAGTTATATTTCTCTTTTACAGTTTTCCGCCTCTTCAATTGTCTTAAAAAAGCCGTTTATGCGAAGATCTTACCAGAGTAAGCGGCAAGTATCGGAAATTATCTCAGAGGCATTTCCCAAAACGGCCATTTTGGCTTTAGTATCTATATTTTTCGCCATTATTGTAGGAATCTCTATTGGAATATTGTGCGCTGTATTTAAGGACACTTGGTTTGACAAAATAGCTCTAATATTTTCAGTCTTGGGGATGTCTTTACCTTCTTTTTTTGCGGCGATCCTCTTTGCTTGGGTTTTTGCATTTTTACTTGCCGACGTAACCGGATTGAGTATGTTTGGCAGCTTATACACGGTGGACAATTATGGGAACGGGCAGTATTTGGATTTAAAAAACCTCATCTTACCTGCAATTACATTAGGCATCAGACCTTTAGCGTTAGTAGTAGAGTTAACTAAAAACTCTATTTTAGATGTATTGTCCAAAGATTATATCCGAACTGCCAAATCAAAGGGAGTTCCTTACAGAAAGATTCTCATCAGACATACTTTAAAAAATGCTTTAAATCCTGTTGTTACAGCCATTTCAGGATGGTTGGCCTCTCTATTGGCCGGGGCAGTTTTTGTAGAATACATATTCGACTGGAAAGGGATGGGGGTCGTTATTGTAGAGGCTTTAGACAAATATGATTTTCCTGTGGTTATGGGTTCTTTGCTTTATGTTTCCATAATTTTAGTAATCATCAACATCATGGTTGATATTATATACGGTTGGTTGGATCCTCAAGTTAAATTCGGAGATTAGTTCATGAATGAAAATGCAAAATACTTAGAAAAAGAGAACATCGGGCAACTCTTACTCAACTACTCACTTCCTGCAATCATAGCAACGACGGCGGGGTCATTATATAACATTATTGACCGGATATTTATTGGACAGGGGGTAGGTCCTTATGCCATTTCGGGGTTAGCCATCACCTTTCCCATTATGAATTTGGCTATTGCTTTCGGAACATTGGTCGGGGCGGGAGCAGCAGCAATTGTTTCCATTCGAATGGGAGAGCAGCGGTATCCCGATGCCATTAGAACATTAGGAAATGCAACGATATTAAATCTTATTATCGGGCTTTTATTTTCTGTTGTTGCATTAATTTTTCTGGATCCAATTCTCATTTGGTTTGGGGCGAGTGAGCATACCATTTCTTATGCGCGGGAATTCATGGAGATAATTTTAGCCGGGAATATTGTGTCGCACATGTTTTTCGGACTCAACAACATCATGAGAGCTTCCGGATATCCGACGAAAGCGATGATTTCGATACTTTTGACCGTTACCGTAAATGTCATTTTGGCTCCGATATTCATATTTTGGTTTGATTGGGGCATTCGTGGGGCGGCATTGGCCACTGTAATATCACAATTAATTGGAATGATATGGGTATTGGCACATTTTAATAGTTCCAAATCGATTATTCATTTTCAAAAGGCTTCATTCAAATTAAAATGGAGGATTGTTAATGACATTTTCGCCATCGGCTTGTCCCCTTTTCTGATTCACGTCTGTGCAGCATTTGTGGCTGTGATTATGACGTGGCAATTAACAAAATATGGTGGAGATTTGGCTATTGGGGCTTTTGGAATCATCAACAGTATTGCCGGCCTGATAGTGATGGTTATTTTCGGATTTACGCAAGGAATGCAACCTATTGTAGGGTACAATTACGGAGCCAAACATATGGATCGGGTTTTTCTGACGCTCAAATTAACCATCTTTTGGGCAACAGGAATAAGTATTATCGGATTTTTACTTACGCTGCTTTTGCCGGAAGCTTTATCCAGAGCTTTTACCGATGATCCTACCCTACTCTCGATTACATCAATTGGCATGCGTTTATATATGTTGGCTTTCCCTGTTGTTGGTTTTCAGATTGTAACTTCTAATTTTTTTCAATCCATAGGGAAAGCAAAAATTGCTATTTTTCTTTCATTATCAAGACAACTATTGTTCTTAATTCCGTTTATTGTCTATCTCCCAACCCAATATAATTTAACGGGAGTTTGGATTGCTCAGCCGGCTGCCGATATCTTTGCCACTTTGGTAACGGGAGGGATTTTATTTTGGTTTTATTATCGATTAAAACAAAAGAGCAATCTTTCTTTAGAGAACAAACCATATTCTTCGTAAATCAAACAAAAAATAGAACATGTTACTAACACAATTAAAGGAGTATTCCATCTACTTAGTATCACAATCGCCAAGACGACAAGAATTATTAAAAGGAATGGGCATAAAATTTGATTCGTTTTCTTCAGATATTGAAGAAATATATCCTACCCATTTCTCTCCCGTAGAAGTTGCGGAGTATCTTGCTCAATTAAAACTCTCAGAAATTCAATTTTCCAAATATCCGGAAAAGAGTATTTTTATTGCTTGTGACACAATTGTCGTATTGGGAAATGAGATTATCGGAAAACCTTCAGACAAAGAAGAGGCGAAACAGATGTTGCGCGAACTAGCGGGGCAGACACACACTGTTATCAGTGGCTTGTCAGTGGCTACAAATCAGGTTCATTTGACAGGAAATCGCAAAACAAAAGTTCATTTTGCTTCTTTTTCGGAAGAAGAAATTGAGTATTATATCTCAAAATATCTTCCTTTAGATAAAGCCGGATCTTATGGGGTTCAAGAGTGGATTGGATACATCGGGATTGAGTCGATTGAAGGTTCTTTTTATAATGTTATGGGATTGCCCACCAAACTTTTATGGGATCTTTTACATCAAATTTGTAATCCTATTTAATATTCATTCTGACTCTCTTTGCTGCCAATTGCCCGCAAGCTGCAGCAATATCATCTCCTCTGCTTTGGCGCATGGTAACAATCAAATTCTTTTGTTCTAAATATTCCATAAAAACACTTGTTTTTTGAGGAGGACTTTTTCTGAAGCGGGCATCGGTAGAATTATATTCGATTAAATTAATTTTAACCGGAAAAACCTTACAAAAACGGAGCAAATTATCGGCATCTTGAATGGAGTTATTAATCTCATCAAGCAAAAGATACTCAATACTAACTCTATTTCCTGTTTCGGAAGCATAATATTGGAGTGCTTTTTGTAATTCCGGCAATGGATTAGAAGCTGTAACGGGCATCAGCCGAAGTCTTTTTTCGGGATCTGCCACATGAAGTGATACCGCGAGACCTACTTTCACATGATCATCAGCCAATTGCCTTATTTTTTCAACGATACCAACTGTAGAAAGGGTTATTCTGGAAGGAGACCACCCTTGTCCTTGAGTAGAAGTTAACAACTCAATCGCCTGCAAAACCTGCTCATAATTAAGTAATGGTTCGCCCATTCCCATAAAAACGATATTTGAAATCTCTCTTTGATAAGTCTCTATGGATTCTTTATTCATCAAAAGAAATTGGTCATAAATTTCTGTAAAATGAAGATTCCTTGAAAACCCGCCTTGTCCTGTGGCACAAAAAGAACAATTCAGCGGACAGCCAACTTGAGAAGAGATACATGCCGTAACCCTTTTGTCTGCGGGAATGAGCACCCCTTCAATAAATTGTTTATCCGGCAGACTGAAAAGGAACTTGATTGTTCCGTCTCGACTTTCAAATTTATCACTAATAGAAAGATGTTCCAATAAAAAATTACTAGTAAGTTTTTGTCGAAGTTCCAAAGAGAGATTGAGCATTTCATTGAAGGAATGGACTCCTTTTTTCCAAAGCCATTCGTTTAACTGTTTGGCTTTAAATTTCTTTTCTCCCACCTCTTCCATAAAACGAATAATCTCTTCGTTATTTATTTTTCGGATATCTTTCATGCAATAATGTATTTTCTCTTTTTAAATACAAAAAGGATTGCAAAGGTAACAAAAAAGAAAGGATTTTAACTTACTGTTTATCGAAAATCAGCTTTAAATTATTAAAATCAGCTGCAGCATTATTCACTAGTTGACATTTTTTATATTCAGAAGCCGGATAGAATAATGAACCATAAAATTCTTTGCTTACAATCACAATCATATTTCCTTCTTGTGTTGCTGTCACAATAAATGCGGCATTTGCTTTGGACGGAGAATCTTCATCATAGACGGCCATTTCAATCTCTTTCAGATTGGTGCAGTAATACCCTTCCGGCACTTCAATTTTAATTTCACGATAATAATGAGAGTTATAAGCTCTTTGCACCGGTAAGACACGCTCCCCTTCTTGTTTAAATTCACTTTGCTCCCCTATTAATTTCCCTACTTCTAAAAATATTTTACCGGCTCCAAACTTAGCAAGATCATAATCGGAAATATTTGCAGTAATAACAAAAGGTTTCACAAAAATATCTTTTGAAGTGGCATTATATACCTGCAAATCATTTACATTAACACTCTCTGTACCGAGGGCTACGTAGTGGTCAATAAAACTTTGGCGATCTTCTTCTTCCATTTCTTCCCATTGAGCCTGTATTCGAGGTGCATGATATCCTGTTAATGCACGGCGAAGTTTTCCTTCAATATTTTTCTCTTCGGTATTAACTTTTATGTTAACAAAAAGGCTATCTCCTGTTGCTTCAGCCGGCAATGGAATTATATCTCCGAATTCAGGAACGAACGAGAGTACTTTCCCTACTGAAACCGGTGTTAAAAAAAGGCCTTGCTGGGCGGCAAGAGAAGAGGGAACTAAGCCAACACGGTGGTTCATATAATCGGGAGACAAATAAACATCCAGCGTAGGAAAATAGAATAGGACTTCCTGATAAAAGTTAGGACCATCAAATTTAGGATCAAAAGTCGTAGAGGTTCTATTCGTTGTCAAAACAATTTGAGCATCAATTTCAAATTGAACAAAAAGATTATGAAAAATTCTGGTTAAGCCCAAAGTATTCGCCATTTTATTTTCAAGAATCGAGGAAGGATCACTAAAGAGTGAATGATTCATATCAATAAAAAAGAATTCTGTTTTCACATAATCTTCAATTGCTCTAATTTTATCAAGAAGAGGTAATTTTTTATCGATTTTCATAGAAGACATCAACTTCTTAAGACCTTTACTGCCCGCTTTATCCAATTCGACAAGAGAGGCAAAATTTGCTGCATAAGAACTTGTTGTATTGAAACGCATTCTGCTGCTGTTATAATTATAAGATAAAACAAATTGAACAGTAGGATAATATGCATCATTAAATGCCGCAGATTCCGTTTTCTTTGCAGGAATATCATGGGTTATCACATGAGCAAATCGGCGCTCTTGTTTTTCAATCACCGTATCTGTTGCAGTTGCTAAGCCATTATAAGAACTAATCTCAAATTTAAGAAAATCGGGAGAAGCAATGGTAAATTCTGCTGTCTTAATAGGATTTTGCCCATAAAAGATGTTATTTCCGTTTTCCGGTAAACTTTTGTTTCTAATGATATAAAAACAATCAAAAACTCCTCCTATTTTGGCGGAATCGAACTGAAGCACCATATACTCTTCTCCATCTTCTTCTATCAAACGAATATCTTCTTTATAGAGCTTGGTAATCTTGCCATTTTGATCAATATATCTGCCGTTACATTCCAAAATATCTTCTTCCTCAACATCCGGAAGATAGAATTTACTATAGCGTTCCAATTTATCTTCTTTATAAACTTTATTAACGAATCGGCGAGATTCCCATAATTCAAATTGACCGTTCTCGATACGATAATCAAAAACTCGTCCGTCGTATAAGCAAGCGACCCCGCTTTCTTGATAAGTCATCTCCTCTTCTGCAGTCAGAACAGGTAAATCCGAGAAACCATAATAACCCAAATCAACTCCTATTTGAGCCACTGCACCTTGGAGAAGTGCCAACAAGGCGATACTTAAAATTATTTTTTTCATAAGATAAATATTTAAATAAACAATTAATTTACTTAATTCTGTTCCCATAAAACCACTCTTGGTCAAATTGTACTTGACCATTCGGAAAATACTGTTTCGCATTTCCATGCAAGAGATTTTCTACATAATTGGCTTCTCGGTACAAGGTGCCATTTTTGTAATATTCTTTACTTTCTCCTTGAAGAAGATCATAATGATAGGTATCAACGCACTTTAATTGCCCATTTTCATACCATTCTTTAAAAACCCCATGATACAGATCATAGTAATGGTTTCTTTCTCTAAATATTTTTCCGTTCGGGTAAAAATACAACTCTTTCCCATTTTTCACACCCCCGACAAAAGTAGCTTCATAAGATTTTGTTCCATTGGCATAATATGCGACAAAAGTAATCGGATCTTTATCTTTAAATGGCTCTATCTCTGACATTTGTTTATTTTTCTGCATATATGAATATGCAATTGCCTGTCCTTTAGAATAATGAAGTTGATACATTACAATTTGCCCATCAACTGCATAAAAAGTTGCGATTCCTTCACGCAAATTATCCATGTAAGGAATTTCTGCCTGAAGGTTTCCGTTATCATAATATCTCTTTTGAACTCCTTCCAAAAGTCCATTTTCATAATAGCTCGAAATATAAAGTTTCCCGTTTAAGTAATAAATATTTTCCGGACCGTATTCATCGCTCAACAGATAATCTGTTTCTGCAACTTTAATGGAACAATCAATATCGTCATAACCGACATATTGACCTGAATATTCATTTTCATAATTAATCAAATATGATTGGACTTTCCCATCATAAAAATACCAAACACAAGTATCCTTTTTTAGTCCTGCAGACAATGGAGAGGAGGTGGCAATATTTCCGTTTAAGAAGTAACTGTATTGATGACCATTTCCATTCTTAAAAGTATCTTCTGCATAAATCTGTTCATTGGCATCATAAAACTTATTTCTATAGAGTAATCCGTGTTTATAAATCTCTTCAAGAGAGCGTTTTTGATTTGGATAATACCTGATAATTTTTTCCAATTCTCTTTTTTGAATAATATAGAGATTCTTTAGGGAACCATTCATATAATATTGATAAAATGCTCCGTCTTGTTCCCCATTTCGGAAAAATCCTTCTTCTTGAATGGTGTCATTCGGATGATATTTTATATATAATCCATGGGCATTTCCATCTTTATATTCTTGATACATTTTCAACTTTCCGTCTTCATAATACTCTTTATAGATGCCATCTTGTTCTCCGTCTTTATATTCTGTTTCATTCATCAATTGTCCGGAAGGATAAAAGCGTTTCACAATTGATTTTTTCTCTCTTGAAATTTGATAAATATAGGTCGTTTCGATTTCATCATTTTCCGGAGTTGTGCGATACAAATGATAGGTAATCGTTTTATTTTTCGGGTTATATTTTTCTCTGATTCCGCCATTAATATCATAAGAAGTTACTTCTGTAATAATATCATTTTTATAAATTCTGCTTAATTGTTTGATTCCTTTATTGTTATAGATTATCTCTTCACCTTCATACAGATTTTTATCGTAGTGTGTCTCTCTAATTAAAACACCATTTTTATTGAACTCTTTCCATAGTCCGGAAGTATTACCATTTTCATCGAATTCTCCTTCCAATCCAATTTTTCCTGACACAAAATAATATTTCCAATTTCCAAATGAGGAATTATTTTTCACAAGCCCTTCTCTCTCAAGTTTTCCATTAGGATAGTAATATTTAGCAAATCCCACACTATCTTTTGGAGCATAAAAAATTTCAGATTCCAGCATCTGATTCGGATAATAATCTTGAGATAAACCTATAATTTCCCCTGCCTTATATTCGGATTTAGATTTTAAGTTGCCTTGGGAATAGAAAGTTTTACATTCTCCGTCATACAAATTATCCACCCAAACAGATTCTTCAATAAGGTTTCCCGAACGATTATATTCTCTCCGAGTACCATTAATTGTCCCATCAATAAAAGGCACCTCCATAGACAAAATTCTTTCTCCTTCACTATCTGAAAAATAGACGTAGCCAATTCCATCAATATTTCCATTCACCATATTAAACTCCTGAATAACTTGGCCACCTTTATCGTACAATTTCCATGGACCATCTCCTTTTCCTTTATCGTAATATCCGGCATTTTCTATACCTCCCTCATCATTAAGAGATGTTCGTTTCCCATGATGTCTTTTTTGTCCTTTTTCATCTAAATCAAATGATCCGAAATTAGTTAGCTCATAATCATAATAAGTATAATTTTCAAATTCTTTAGGTTCTACGCCCACTCCTTTTTCGATAGTTGCATCTATTATTTGAAGACATTTTGCATATAGTTCCTTATTTTTCTTCTCCATCTTGAGTGATTTTTCACTTACCGCTCCTTGCTCTAAATTGGTTCCACTGAAAATAAGATAAGAATAAACATTAAAATCCTTTTTATTTGCTCCTATCATTTTAAAAATCGGAACATAAATTTGATCTTCGATTTCAAAAGAATTCGGGTTAAGTTCAATATTTTCGAAAATAAGTTGATTTTGACGTATAATAAGATGATTGAGGTCTGTTTTTAATTTATATTTCTCATTTAAAACAAAATTAATCTTTACTAAATTTTCGAGATATTTATATTTTTTATTTTTCTCTGCAACTTCTGATGAAATTGTTGATTCTTCATCGGCATTAAAATTGGCCAACCCTTCCACGAAGAGTGCATCCAATAGTTGAAGAGCCCTCACTGCATTATCAGATTGAGGATTAATCATAACCGCAAAATTAATAGCCAAAATTCCGGGGATGAAATAGTACTGTTTCAAGTAAGAAATGCCGAGTTGTAAATGACTGCCTTGGTGCAACGGATTACACAAAATTGCCATTTTAAAACAAGCTTCGGATTGAACATAATTCTCCATTTTTTGGTAGACGACACCCTTATTGTAATGCAATTGATGATTATAAGGATACATCTTTAGCGCATTATCGTACATTTCAATGGCTTTTTCAAATCGATTTATTTCACTGTACGTATTCCCCAATTGCGTATAAACCATACTTTTATTAATGTCACGGGGCGTTTCCAAAATTTGCTCCAAAAGATAAATAGCTTCGTTATACCTTTGCTGGGCATAATAACAATAAGCCAATTCATATTGTGCGTTAACAAATAAAGAGTCGCCTATCGGAACCGATTTGAATAGCTTCTCAGCTTCCTGATACTCCCCGTTATCGAATTTATCAATTCCTTCCAAAATTATTTCACTTGAATTGATAATCTTGAGATTCTTTGGTTGCTGGGCCATTAAAAAAATTGTCGGCAAACAAAAAACAATGAATAATAATACTTTTCTCATTCTGAAAAAAAAATTAAAAAATAAAGAAAACCTTAAAAAGCAATTCCTAAAGTTGAATTCGACAAACTTACAATAAAATATTTAAATTCAAAATTCTTTTTTCCTAATTTTTTTTAATAAAAAAAAAGAAATTATCGTTTAATAAATTTCAAGAAATAATGCAATTCTTTTGTTTCTGATTGAAATAAAATAAAATAAACTCCTGATTTCCAATTTTTTATATTAATGGAGTTTGTCTGATTAAATAGATTGTATTGATCAACTTTTTTACCTACTTCGTCATACACAATCATATCAACATTCTCAAACGGACAGACAACATTTACTACATCAGATGAGGGATTTGGGTAAATAGAAAACATCGCTGCTAAGTTCTCTGAAATTGAAGTATTGGGCAAGATAATCTCTACCTCTTCCGAATAAATACTTTCGCAAAAATATACCGTGTCGGTAACGGAAAGCAGAATCGTAAACGTCCCGGCCGAATCATAAACATAAGATAAAGAGGGGAATAAAACATTCATTGGTAGCGAAGAATCCCCAAAATTGATTTCATATTCAAATTCCGAATCAAAATCAGCAATCATTATCTCAATTTCTTCCCCAGGAGCAAAAGGGGGATTACTTAACAAATCGAAAGACGCAGAAGTATTACACCATAATTCGTAAGCTCCCATATCGGTTTGCCCGTTTATTCTATTATTTCCTTTTAAATCAACTGCAGGAAATTGAAAATTGGGAATCGTAACAGTTCCGGCATCACGGCAAACTGACAAAGCTAAAATTTCATAATTGGCTTGATTTACATCGGCATGTTCTTGCAATGTGAGGGGAAGACCTTTGAGCGATGCAGGTCTAAGAAAAAATACACTATCTGTTGTTTCTTCCGGAAGCATTATATTATGATTCCCTGACAATAAAATTCCTTCAATGGCATTATAGGAAGCTGTAACTTCCCCCGAAATTTGTGGATAAGCATTTGCTTCATTTCCCCAAATGATTGTATTATAGATTTTATCAGTGACTGAACCGGAAAATCCTCCTGCCACATAAGCTTTATTCCTAACTATTGTTGTATTGGCCAATATAAGATCTGCACCGGACCATATTGCTCCGGCCAGCTCAGCTTCATTATTGGTAAACAAAGAATTATGAATTTTATGACCTGAGGTACCTGTCCCTAAATAGACAGCCCCCCCATTTTCTGCTTGATTGGCACAAAATAAAGAAGAATAAATTGTATTATTGTTGTAAGAAGAGAACAAAGCTCCGCCTTGTGTGGCTTGATTATATTTAAAAATACAATTCCCTTGTTTCTGGCCATTCATAGAAAAAATCGCTCCTCCGTTTTGAACTGCACTATTTGTCATAAAAGTGCAATTCAGAATTTCTGTATTAATTCCACCATGAATAGCTCCTCCGTCTTTCGCCGCCCAATTGTTTTCAAACAAACAATTTTCGACATATTGAGTTGACGAATTGCAGTGCAAACCGCCACCGAAGCCATTTTGTGTCCACGTTTGATTGTGATGAATATAAGAATCAAAAATTCTTGCATTTCCCTCACAAAAGATTCCTCCACCGTTTAATGCCACATTATAGCGAACAACACAGTTTCGAAGAGCTCCTCTCTTGGTTATAAAAACACCGCCTCCTTTTTGATCATTTGCCAATGTCCCATTTGCATATCCGTTTTCCACGATTACTCCTTCCAAAAGTGTGGTATCGGATAAATCTTCTGTTCCAAACCAAACCACATGAAACACATTATCCGTAGAATCCCCATTTTGGTTATAATCTCCCGACAAAATTACAGGATGGGTATAACTCCATAGTTCATCTCCTCCCCTATTTCTTTCATTAAGGCTATTTTCCGTTCCTAAAAATCCCCCGTGGACTGCAACTCCATCTTTCATTAAAAAAGAGAGGAAACGCCCTGTATTACCATCTATTCCAAGAGATGGATAATAGGTTCCTGCGGCAACCCACACTTGATCTCCACTAACGGATGCATCAATGGCTGATTGCAAGTTAGAAAAAACCAATCCCGGGGACATTTGTGCCCATGCGGTGGATTGTGCGGAGGGTTTTACATATCTGATTTGTTGTGAAAAAAGAGAAGGAACAAGTAAGATAAAAAGAATCAAAAAAAGTAATCGTTTCATAATCTATTTATTGAAGAATAATTTTTAAATATCCATAAAGGGTTTAAGTTTTGCTTTGCGTTTTATAAAGTTAATGATTATGGGGGGAATAAGAAACACTATTCCTATTATAATTTTATTGAGAATTCCCGGAACCACAATTACTTTTCCACGGAAGAGTGCTTTTACCCCAATTTCAGCAATTTTATCAGGACTATGCATTACCCCCAATTTTCGAAATAATTTTCGATTATCTAAACTAAGACTATATAAATCAGTATCCACGGCACCGGGGCAAATAGCAGAAACGTTCACCCCGAAATCTTTTAGTTCATAGGCTAATGAACGCGAGAAATTCTTCATGTATGCTTTTCCTGCACCATAAATGGCAATTCCCGGGTAGGGCATCCACGCAGAAAAAGAAGAAACATTTAAAATATATCCTTTTCTTTGTTTTTTCATTTCATGACCAAACATAGCACACAAAAGAGTCGGGGTGGTTACATGAAGTTGTACCATCGTTTTAGAACGATTATAATTCTCATTAACAACAGTATCAAAGAAGAACATTCCTGCATTATTTACTAAGACTTCCACTTCGATTTGTTCTCGTTTACAAAAATCAAAAATTTGTTCTGCGGCTTCCGGAATGGAAAGGTCCATAGTAAGATAGCGTGCATTTATAGGATAATCACGGGATAATTGTCTTACCGCTTCCCGATTGTCGTCTTCCCGATTTCCAACCAATAACAAAGAGTACGATTTTGCTGCCAACTGTTTAGAAAAAGCAAACCCTATTCCTGATGAACCTCCGGTTATCAAAGCATATTTCATTACTCCTTAATTTTAATCCACACGTGCCAAGCTATATTTTAGAACAGATAAATCATGTGTGCCTGCAATCGGTAAATATTGAATTAAAGACATTTTATTTTCATTCCCATTTTCAAAATTCACCAACCAATTTTGATAGGCTGAATAGCCGTTTTTATTGGCGGGCATAAAATTGACGGTAAGAAGATTGCCATAAACCTTATAGGTTCCCAAAATAGTCGTTACATCATTTTCTTTTAACAGCAATTCGCCGATAGCAGAGAATTGCATATCAATAGATACGGTATCTGCATTCCGAACCACAAATCCCTCCCAATTTCCAAGTAAGTTCTCAATAATATTATCATTAATTCTATACAAAATATAAGAATTATTCCCTTGCTCAAACAACAACTTGGAGCTTGTAGATATTTGAATTACATACTTCTCGTTTACTTGTTCCCCTACCCCATTTTGTCCTGAAATGAAAATTTCATTCTCTTCAATATCATAATTTAAACGAGATTCAATCCATAATGATGAATCCGCTGAAAATGTATGTCCTGCCGCTTTCATCATAGACATATCAGAACGAAATTCTACTACAAATGCTTCAGAAGTAGGAACAATAAAATTATTAACCTCTTGGCATAACCATTTTCCTTGAATTTCTTTCTGATAATTATGTTGCTCTTTACAGGAGAAAAAGAAAACAGCGAGGAACAGAGTTATGGTGCATAATAAGAGTTTTCGTTTCATAATATGTATAAATTAAAGTTAGCTGCAAATATACAATTTTCTAATAACCAACATTTCTTTCGCATCAAAAAAGGGCATCTTAAAAAAAGATGCCCTTTGAATATTTACTTACAAAACGGATTATTTAACCACGTTGAATTTTTTTACAACGATTCCATTGTCAGTAGAAATTTTAGCCATATACATACCTACGGAAAGATTATTCACACTAATTTGAGTTTGTGTTCCATTCACTTCGTAGTTGGCAATATTTTTCCCAAACATATCAAAAATTTGAACTGAAGAAATTTCTTCTGAAGATTGAAGGTTAATCATATTATCAGCCGGGTTCGGATAAAGAGAAACTGAAGCAGAAGTATTTTCCATTTCATTAATTCCCACTACATTTCCTTCAATAACTTCGAAATCGTCGATAAAAAGGAAATATTGAACTTCATAAGCATACCATGCAAAATAATAGGTACCTGCTTGAGGAATCGTAATTGCTCTTTCAATTTGAACAAAATCGGTATTATCTAACAAGGTAAGATCTTCAACCAGGGTAAGTTGATTTTCATCTGTTGTTTTTTCAGTTCCGTAATAAAGTTTGAAACTTGCTGTAGGACCATTATACACAGCATATTCGAATTTAATCGTATAATCGCCTTGTTCGAAATCGAAGCAAGAAGAGAATAGCCAGTCATTAGCTTCCGGTTCGCCGGCATAATAAGAAGCTCCGGTATGATACCACATTTTATCACCACTGTAAGTAACTTCTCTCCAAGCAGCACCATCGTTATCCACATCAACTGTTGTCCAATTGATGAAATCTTCATCATTGGTAAATTCGTTCAAATATGTATAAGTATCAACGGAAGCAACTGTTCCGGTATAAGCCCATGCTGAAGAGTCATTGGCTGTATTTTCATCATTGGTAAGTACAACCCATGTACGAATAGAGTCAATAGCAGGAATTGTCAAATCAACAGGAGTGGTAAAAGTGTAATTGTACTCAGCTCCTGAAGCGATAGTAGCACTAACTGATTCTGCAACCGGAGTACTATTACCCACTTGATAATACGCAACAAAATTTGAAATAGCATTTAATCCTAAATTACGGAGTGTTATATCTATCGTTTCGCTATCCGTAAGTTCGCAACTGTAATCCGGAACGGTAGCCGAGATAAGACTAAGATCGTAATTTCTTGCATTAACCACATTTATATCATCTACAAAAAGGTAGGCCATATTGGCATTACTCGTTGCTTTAAAAGCAATATAGTAGGTTCCGTCGGTCGGAATGGTAAAAAATTCGGATCCTTGTGCGAAATCAGTATTGGTCACATCATTAAAACTCTTAATTAAAGTCATATCTGCCGGATTCGGACTTGTTCCGAAATATACGGAGAATGCTTCAGGAGTATAGTATGCATAAGAAGCATATTTGAACTCTAATGTATAGGTTCCTGCTGCTAAATCGAAGCATGAAGAGAACAACCAATCATTGGCAACATTATCGGCATTATATACATAATACCACATCGGGTTATTCTCATAATCTACTCTCATCCAAGTACTTTCATCCGCATTAACATCTTGAACACTCCATCCTTTATATAAATCATCATTATTAAAATCATTATAATACGGAACGGTAGCAGGAGAAGGAACACCTGTTCCATACCAATCGGTAGTATCATTTGGGAGATATCCGTCTACTTCTCCGATTAATTCAACCCATCCGCGAAGAGAATCGGCATCCATTGCAAATGTAAGATCAGCTTTAGTTGTAAAAGTATATACATAACTATCATTTGGTTGAATCGTTTGAGTTACTA
>JAKIZI010000139.1 GCA_022708105.1 Bacteroidota bacterium | reverse complement strand
CGCCATGAAGATGATGTTCTCTTCACAGGCCTGGGCGATCCTCCGGCTGGAGGTGATGCCCCGGGAATAGGCAAACAGAATGATCTTGAGCAGGATCTTCGGATCATACGCAGTCGCCCCCGTTGCTTCATTGCGGTATCGGTCATCGAATATCGTCAGATCCAGCTTGCGGTCGATCAGATGATTAAGAGAATATTCGAAGGTGCCGGGAAGTATTTGTTTCTCGAATTGGACGGGGATAAACTTGCCTTGTGCGTAGGAATAAGGCTTGTAGCGGGCCACGGTTACTCCTTCATACATGGATTTAAATCAAATCAGGTGCGAAATATTTATAAAGGTTTGCGGCTCACGATACAAGCTTTTTGACAGAAAATCGGACTTTTTCTACAGGTTCAACGAAAAAATCACCCGGAGCGTAGCGATCGGGTGGATTGCCCTTGTTATGTATATTTTTATATCTGCCAAACGCAGTTTAATTCTCGTATATAAATAAAACGCTATGCACTAAGTTACTGCGGCATTAACTAATATAAATTTACAATTTATTTACTGACGCAGTTGTTTCCCTCCCAACGCCATTTAATAATTCTATTTGAAGAATCGACTTCAAAGAAAGTTCTGCACCAATATGTTACAGTCTGTCCTCCATAAACATTAGTTGTGGCAGTACCATATGCGCTATTTCCGTAGCCATATACGTTTGCTTGCGTCTGGTAGGTCTTTGGCATTGTAAAACTGCCACCACGCTGATACACATAAACTGTGTTGCCATTAGGTGCAACAAAAGAACCAGCTGGATAACCCCACGAATCCGTGAGCCTGTTAATATCAGCATTAACCCACGAATTGAGAACAGCCTCATATTTTGCGGTTGTTGCACAACCAGCTAAAAATAATGTGCAAATAAAAAATAGAACTATAAAGAACTTTATTCTCATATAATGCCTCCTTAACATAACGCGCGGCGCTGAGCGGCGGCACGGAT
>JAKIZI010000138.1:634-986 GCA_022708105.1 Bacteroidota bacterium | reverse complement strand
GGTAATGAACCCTGAGTGATGGAGAACGTTTTCGTGCCGCTGCCGCCGGTAACACTGATCTGCTGGCTGTAGGCCTCACCAATTACGCAAACCGGCAATGAGGAGATTGAAATCTTGGGCGATGAATCAGAACGGGATGAATCCGAGCCGGACGAATTAGAACAACCGGGAAGCACCGCGCACATCCATAATAAGACCATGCCACAACAAACGCTTAAAATTTTTTTCATCGTCTTTTTTTATCCCACATTCCGGATGAGAATCGTACCAATTAAATGACATAGAGATTGTGTTCAGTTTGTCGATAGCATGAATAGCATATGCCGGCATATTTATCTATATCAAAGGACAT
>JAKIZI010000138.1:358-607 GCA_022708105.1 Bacteroidota bacterium | reverse complement strand
GAAGTTTATTTTAACTATAGAAAAACATCTCGTTTCATCTTGATTGTTGGGGATATTGTGGGATATATAAAATATATTTAATTCAAAATTGCTTGAAATTTTTTGTAAATATTTGATTTCATTCTGGTAGTCCCACGGGGAGTTGAACCCCGGTTTCCGGCGTGAGAGGCCGAATTTTAACCTTTTCTATCCTTTTCTTATATTGTACTTCTACATACCATAAATAATATAAAACATCGCAAAATCAAT
>JAKIZI010000138.1:0-315 GCA_022708105.1 Bacteroidota bacterium | reverse complement strand
GTAAAAGTGTATTTACTTTTCATCTGTGGGGGATAGTGTGGGGGACAATGTTTCCGGCTTACGAAAGGGGGGAATGAAAAATGCCAAAACAAGATAGAATCAAAACGAAGTATGCAGGAGTTTATTATGTTGACACATATGAGAAAGGAAAGCGTGAACGTATTTATTATATTCGATATCGGTATCAAGGAAAATTATATGAAGAAAAGGCTGGTTTTCAACACGCTGATGATATGACGCCCTCGAAGGCTGCTGCAATGCGAGAGAATCGGTCGAAGGGGCAAGAACTTTCCAATATTGCCCGGCGTGAACAAG
>JAKIZI010000137.1:340-988 GCA_022708105.1 Bacteroidota bacterium | reverse complement strand
GATGTAATGATCAATGATTGGGCAATTTATTTAAAAAGTCATTTCGAAAAAGAAAGAATATTATCCACAACAGCAACTGAATTTTTTGAAATATGTTGCAAAGTGCATGCACTCCGTGATCACGCTTTAAGAGTTAGGTATTCAGTTTTTGGTTTCACTCCACCTTACCCACAAATGAAACACGATGAAAGAATAAAACTTCTATCAGAATATCTATATAAATCCAAAAGCAACAAAGGAAAATCAATCATAGAGTCAATTTACCATCTATTATATGGTGGGGCACAAGACAAGACACCCGATAGAATTTGGGATATTGCTAATAGTGACGAATGGAGTATACCTCATTTTGGAATAAGCAGTGCTGGTGAGGTTATCGGCTGGGCTATGCCTGATATTTTTCCTCCAAGAAATGGCAGAACAAGCAAGGCATTAACTGCATTAGGATTCAATGTGAAAATACACAGCGAATAAAATCGTATAACAAAATCAATACACCCGATCGCTACGCTCCGGGTGATTTTTTCGTTGTGGTTTGATAAAGGGGGGCATTATGTCAGAAGAGATTTGCAATAATTTGTTACTTGAAGAACAAAAAATCGCATTTGAGCATCTTCGCTTCATTGAAACTAAACGCGATCGTTTTGT
>JAKIZI010000137.1:0-314 GCA_022708105.1 Bacteroidota bacterium | reverse complement strand
CGGCCTTACGGCTTCAGGCGCCGCTATTGCCTTTATTGCTCAAACCTTTAGCAAAGATGGCTTTCATCTATACTCAGCGAGTTATGATTTAATAGTAGTTTTTATCATCCTTTGCTTAGCACTTGGTATTCTTTCGTGGTTTTTGCACAAAGCCTACGTAAGTCTTTCGCCCGTCATGACGCATTACGAAAATGTAATTGAACTGACAAGAACGATTTTACTGGGTGAGAGAGGACAGCAAACTGTCATTATTGAAAATAAGGGAAAGCCAATTATTGAATGGCTTAATACACGTAAGAGCGAAGGTGTAGAAA
>JAKIZI010000136.1 GCA_022708105.1 Bacteroidota bacterium | reverse complement strand
GATAGAAATTAAAATGGATAAAGCGAACGGTGCTATAAAAATTGTTGATCCTCGAAGGTATCCTGATACCCCCAAAAGACAATACAATCCCCTTGATTTTCATATCCACAGAGGAGGAGACATTTTTGATATTGAGATAAGTGATGTTGGCAATTCTTGGATTATTGAAGCAAGAGCAGAAAAAGTTCAACCAAAAGCCGTGCAATGGTTTTACAGTCCTATTTACCTTGGGGCTACGACAAATTGTACAGTAAATATGGAAATATCTGTCTTTTCAGATGAACTTAGCATCCCTAAGAAACAACAACTCTTTGTTGATGTTCAATCTGAGCAACAGAAGATTGATCTGAAAGGCATTATTAATATTGAAACAGAACGTTTCAGAGCATCACCCGAGTATAAAAAACTAATGAACAGACATAAAGAAAATTTAGGAGAATAAAAGAATCTAAAGGGTATCGGTGGTGCAAATTTAAGAAAAGAGCCCAACAAGGGCAATACACCCGATCGCTACGCTCCGGGTGATTTTTTCGTTGGGGGGCTTCATGACCTACTGCGCCGGATGGAAATATTCAAATTCCGTGTATCTGTTCGCAGATACGGCGGCAACCAAGAATTCACCGCCCACCACAACGCATTCAAGTTTCGGCGAGCTTCACGCTCAAGTCAGAGGTGAACATGTCGAAGAGTCACTCCTAAAAATCGTTCCACTTTCTGATGGAATTGCCGTCGCCTTTGCTGGCGATGTTCAACTCGCGACGAGCATTATTGAGTTTCTTAGCGAGAATCTTGAAGCGAATGCAAGCGATGTCAGACCACTTTTGTCTTCGGTAACTACAAGCCTCGGCCCGTTCTCCAGAGATCGCGAGGTCGGACTACTACTTGCCGTATCCGACTCGCTTAGAGAGCCGCAACTTCTCCACTGGAACACTGCTTCCGGATTGGATACCTCCGAGTCTGATTACTACCAAATCGGAAGCCTTACTTCC
>JAKIZI010000135.1 GCA_022708105.1 Bacteroidota bacterium | reverse complement strand
ATGACTGCGATGGCATGACAAATCTTGTTCTAATGACGTTTAAAAGAGAAAAGAGATGCTAGATATAGCAGCAACTTCTATCCCTGATTTTGAATGGAGTTTGTGTAGATAACTTTAAAATAAATTAATGAAAATGGAGGGTAACATGAAAAACAGTAAATTAATGGCCATTGTTTCTGCAATATTTATCTTAAGCCTTTTTGCATGCAGTAACCTTAATCTTTCTAATGAGGATGCTAAAATAATCATTTCATCAAATTTTAAAAATGGTGGTTTAATAGAGTGTGAAAAAGAAATTGAGGTAAAAAATGCTTCGTCGATCATTAGTTTGATTCAAGGAGGTTATTTAGTTGCAGGTGTGGAAAATGTTGTTGACCTGAGAGAGTCTGTGGGTATGTTAGTAAATACATTACCTTTTGGGCCGTCCATTAACGGAAAACAATACGTTCGTGGTTCCAATATTTATCCAAAAGGCGCCATTAGACAGACTACTATGGCCGGTATATCCTCCACCAGTGCAACATTTGAAGGTGCCGTAAAGAAACAAGCGGTCAAAGAAATAAAAGAAGTGTCTATTGATAAAACCTCTAAGACTGCCATTGTAACATATCTTATGGGTTATGAACCCGTTGAGCCTTTCCATTCTTCAGTATGCACGGGTAATCAATCAAAGGACTGCGACCTATCCGCAACAAATATTATCAAGGTTACCTTACAAAAAGGAGATAAGGGGTGGCAAGTAATTGATAAGATGTATGACAAAGCTATTAAGAAAACGAAGACAGATGAATAATGGGCAGATAAAAGAGTAGAATATAAAAAAATCCCCGTCACTGAATGACCATAAATTATTTAATTTCAGTTTAAGTTTGCTTTTTAACCCCGTCAAAATGACGGGGTTTCTTTATTGTCCGAATCATACTGCGCCAGTCTGAGCTTGATGCCCTCGCGAATGAATTTGGACATGGTAGTCTTTTGAGTCCCAATTAAGCAA
>JAKIZI010000134.1 GCA_022708105.1 Bacteroidota bacterium | reverse complement strand
CGATTTAAGTGATCTTAAAAAGACCGGGGATGCCGTGAACGAAATAATGGACAAGGACTTTCTGCATAATAAAACCGCCCTGGCACAACTACGTAAACTGGAAAAAAGATACGATGAAGCTTTGCGTCAGGGCTACGGATACAAGGAAGTGAGCGTCGACGAGCTGATGCAGGAAATGCTAAACGCGAAAAAAGACGGCAAAAAACCGCACTGACAGTGATTGTACGATTAACGGTTTATTTCCTTCTGGATTGAGTGTTGGTGATAAAAATCGTAGGATTTTTTGTGCCATATCATACTGTTCTCTGAGGATTCATGCATCAGGAAATGTGGATGTGCTTTTAATCATCAGCATTGGGCATCCATCAACGGTCGCCTTTCAAATCATTTATTCCGGATACCGGTCTTTGCTGGTATGATTTGATAAATTATCCCCGCAATGGTACGGCAGGCTGTTGTGTTTAATTGTATGATATTATTTGATAATTGGCGGAAGTGCATGGGAATCGAAAACTTACGCCACTATTTATTATCAATATAATCAAATAAATACAAGCAGCTTTTTTCAATTGTTCTTGCTATGTTCTTGCTGTCGTGTTCTTATGGCAATGACTTTGCCCTGGATCCTCCGCTTGGCGTGATCGGTCAACATCTGTAGTTCATCCACCGAACCACCATGCTCATTAACAAACGCCGTACAAGAGCTGTGTTTAAGGCCTGCATACATATTTATTGTCTCGCCGCATTTTTTGGCGGCATTATTCCAAAGATCCACCAGGAAATCATGCTGGTATCTTTTCCCCTCCAACCGGCTCGTTTCATGAGTGAAAAAATAGTCCCCGAAACTTTTATGAAGTTTATCCATCCACGGCTTAAAATCCGGATGACAAGGGATATAATGAATATGGTGCGTCTTGGTATGTGGGACGATTTTCTTATTAGAAAAACTGCGGCGAATGGTAAAGCTATCATTTTCTTTATTGTAGTCTATTTTGTAC
>JAKIZI010000133.1:642-1005 GCA_022708105.1 Bacteroidota bacterium | reverse complement strand
GTGCGCCTCCTTAATGAAGAAACCTAACAGATTAGCAGGTGATATTCTGTTGACTATTGACAACATTATGGTAGATTAAGAGGAAAATCAGATGATTTGGAAAAACAGAAACATAAATTGCGATGTAATTTTGACTTGCCATGTGTCTTTCTGATGGGGGCATGAAGCTATTATGCAAGGCAAAAAAGAATTCTATCAAAAAGTTGAAGAGGCTTTAACTTCAATGGATTATGTCTATTACGATGGCGACCGGGATATTGCAGGTAAGGGAAGACAGCATGCCAATAAGCCTGATTTTATAGCCGTCAAAGGCAACAGGGTTTATATTGGAGAAATCAAATCACCGGCGGAAGTCCAAAGTCC
>JAKIZI010000133.1:0-632 GCA_022708105.1 Bacteroidota bacterium | reverse complement strand
GGCGACAAATACAAAATAGCGACACGGAAGAATTTAAAAAAGTCCGTATGGAAGTGGCAAAGCGAGAAAAAGCAGGCCAAATATCCAGGGAAATCGGCGGCCATGAAATCATCATTCGCGGCCAGATAGCGGATTACGTCCGCAAAATAGGGATCAATTTTGACCTGCCTGCTACCGTTCCTAAAAACCCGGATATTCTGATGGCCTATGCCGTGCCGGAATCGGAGGAGCAAAATGTGACTCAAGCGCTAGCGAATTGCAGGAAAAAAGTTCTTGAAAAGGTAAAGACGAAAAATGGATCCGTGACATTTTTCTTTAAAGGAAACCTGCTATAAGATGGACGGAACTATAAGATACTGCGTTGTAAAAAAATATAAAGGCGCGTTCAAAAGAAAACCTGTCTATGCGCATTTATTGTTTGTTCCGATTGATCCCCGAAAGTATATGTATTTGGCGTTGATTGGCAAAGATTTTGACAATGAAAAGAATAAATATGCCGCTCAATTGCTGGTAAAGTTATCGGAGGAAATAACAGATCAATTGTTTTATATTTTCTGGAATAAAATAAATAATCATAGAGGTGTTTATAATGACAAAGATGATTTATTGGGCACAGCGTCTAGAGAACGATG
>JAKIZI010000132.1 GCA_022708105.1 Bacteroidota bacterium | reverse complement strand
AAAATGGCAAAACAATGTATTTAGCTTTTGCATACCAATCCCCTCCCATAGAGCTCGTTATAAAAATATAGCGATTGAATCATATTATACTGACAGCGATTTAAAAATAAAGGATTCAACTAACAAATGTTTATTTTTCACAAATGAAATCGAAAGTAAACTTATTGTCACAAAAAACCTAACAACAGGGAAAAAGGAAAATAATGAGTCATTTATTGTTTTGGATACACCAATTGCCGTGAACGAAAAAGAAAAAAAGATATATGACCATGACGCATCAAAAATATTAGATAAAAACGGCAACCAAGTTGCAATTTCTAAAAGTGTATTCGCTGAGAATGTTTTAAACCAAGTAGGTGATTTTGCAAATGTTGAATGAATAAATTACTACCGCCAATAAATTGTAAATTGCATTGCGGGGTTCGTGGTGTGTCGTTCGCTGGATTCTCGCAACACCGTTCCGTCCTACCGGACAGGAACGAGCTCCGAAATCCGCAACGACAACTTACAAGTGACCGTTAATAAAAAAATAAATCATCATGGCAGAATTAACCTGGAAAAAAGCAATAGAAAGAGTCTTAGAAGATGAGGAAAAGGCTTTACACTACACAGAAATTGCTGAACTAATTGCTGAGCGCAATTATCGTCAGAACTTTGGAGCAACTCCACAAGATACGGTGAGCGCTCAACTTACAACTGATATTAATAACAATGGAGAAGCATCAACTTTTGCAAGAGTTGATAAAGGGGTGTATATTCTAAGAAAGTTTCTGAACGAACAATCACAAAAAATTATCCAAAAGAAAGAAGAAGATACCGAAAGCTCAAAAGACACCAAGGAAGAAAGATTTAAGATTATTAATGCCTTTGGAATATTTTGGGATAGAAAGTTGGTCTATTGGGATAATTCAGTTCCTGATTTATTGGCAGTACAACAGAAAGGTGCTGAACCAACAAATTTTAAAGACCAAATTGGGATTTATATGTTGCATGACAATAGAGAAAT
>JAKIZI010000131.1 GCA_022708105.1 Bacteroidota bacterium | reverse complement strand
GGTCGGAAAGTTGCCGCCTTTCAGCAGCAAGGCAATTTTGTAGGAATCGATTTTATCGTTCTTCGTTTTGCCTCCATGGATGGCTTTCATGTACAAGGCATGACCGAGCACAAAAGGGATCTGATGTTTGGCGCACAAATCCGAAACCCAATACCAGCAGAAGACACATTCAACACCCACAACGATGTCTTCCAAATAGGGGCGGATGATTTGCAACAGCGCTTCGGGATCGGTTTTTATATTTTCATGCACCATGGTTTTGCCTTTTTGATCGAGAATACAGACATACGTTTTTCTTGCATGCAGGTCGATACCGCAGTAATACTGATGCTGCTGATTGTAGAATTTCATATAGCCTCCTTTTTTCGTTGATGGTTGAGTTCGGGATAACTCTTTATATCAACCGATTAAAGGAGGCTGTTGAACTTGACAACTATTTTTTATGCACATGGCCATAACTATTATCACGTCGCTCAAGCCGATCGCCGCTTCGCGGCTCCGGCTTAGCTTTTCGTTGGGCATGAAGGAGGAAGTATATGACAATCAATGTAGTTCGACTTTCAGCCATCACTCTTGGCATAATGCTGTTATCAAATTATTCTTTCGCAGTTTCAGAGCTTGTTACATACAAAAATGCCGAGTATGGGTTCTCATTCTCCTATCCCAGTAGTTGGGCTCGCGAAAAGCCAAAATCGGCATTAGGGGTGATAAAAATCTCTAGCGCGGGCGGCTATGGTGATGCGGGC
This sequence comes from Bacteroidota bacterium, assembly GCA_022708105.1. GTDB lineage: Bacteria > Bacteroidota > Bacteroidia > Bacteroidales > WCHB1-69 > DUOL01. Next base: position 265 of record JAKIZI010000131.1, on the reverse strand, counting down.
TGTAACATGGTAGTGCAAAGATCACCTGCCTTCAAAAATAAATCCACACGTAATGCATTAGCCACGTTCACGCCATCAATTTTGATTGGTGAGTTGAAACGCAGTGGTATAAGTGATGCGACTGTTATTGATAGCGGTTTAACAAAAGTATTTAACCGCGACGCTTTTTTCGCCGAAATAAGTTACAGCATAAAGACAATGGGAGAGACAATCCCTGTATGGGCGCAGACAAATTGATAATTGACACAAATTTTAATTTTTATTC
>JAKIZI010000130.1:360-1016 GCA_022708105.1 Bacteroidota bacterium | reverse complement strand
CCGTTAAATTACCGATTGATGGAATATCTCTGATATTTCAAATATTTGGCGATTTAATATATCGTTCAAATAAGAATTATGATGCGGCTGAAATTAAAACCGATATTGATAATCTTATCAATATTTCCAAAGCGAGTTTGACAATTGATGATTTTCTTACATCATTTGCACTAAATAAAGAACTATTCAAAATATTTTATAAAAAAGACCTTGAAATTCAAAGTGAAATAAATGACCCTAACAATGCGATTACTTTATCTACCATCCATTCTGCCAAAGGTCTGGAGTGGAAAAATGTAATAATAACCGGGCTGAGCGATGGAATTTTTCCTAATCCCTATTTTTGTGAAGTTCAAGATAATCCCGAAAAGACTCAAAATAACTACAATGACGACTTTAAGAAATTATATGTAGCAATGTCAAGGGCAGTTAAAAATTTGATTTTAACTTACCCCCTAAAATACGACAACCAATATGGACGAACATTTAGGGTTTATAAATCTCGATTTTTGAAAAAAATATTAACCAATTAAAAAAACTGTCCTAAAATAGGGGGATATTTAAATTCCTTATTAATCGAACTCAGGTTAGAAGTTAATACAGAAAATAATAACGAATCAAATAAAAAATATGAAACAGATTACAAATGAATATCA
>JAKIZI010000130.1:0-334 GCA_022708105.1 Bacteroidota bacterium | reverse complement strand
TTTTGGATTGACACAAAAAAACAAAACAAGAAAAGAAAACTCTGTTGGTGAAATTTATAACAGCCACAGTGAATTATCTGATTTAGTAAAATTTTCAGAGGATAGAATTAAAAAATCTGTATCAACAGATGAAAAATCAGAATTGAGTTTATCGGTTGATAACATTAGGAAATGCTTATTTTTAATTTCCGATTTCTATGAACAATGGCAACAAGTATATCAACGTACCGACCAAATCGCATTAGATAAGGATTATTATAAAATTCTTTGCAAAAAGATTGGTTTTGATGGTTTTTGGTTTGATAAAAATCGAAACAAAAAGCCACAAGCTCGT
>JAKIZI010000012.1 GCA_022708105.1 Bacteroidota bacterium | reverse complement strand
CAAAACCATACTTTCTAAACAAATCATTATAAATTCCGGCAAAAAAGTCAGAGGATCTGCGCTTATTTGCATCTGAAAGTGTGCTTTTATAGGGAATATTAAGTAGTTGAAAATGTTTTGTTTTACCCGACAGCCCTAACATTGCCCCGGAAACTTCCCGAAGTGAACTACATTTGGCAAACACACAAAAAAGCATGCTAATTAAGTGGTCCTTAGCCATAAAGCGTTTTATATAATGGTTCGCTTTATGATTTTGGGCGTTTTTGTAAATAATATTGTTGTCAATATAAGAAATCAGCTGTCCGAAAACAGACTGACCAAAAAAATTCGTATTTTTGCTCATTGTAGGTTTATATTTTGGTCGATACAAAACTACAAAAAAGAGTAATGGGGGTGGATTGAAAAATCACCCCCTTACTTTATAACTTTTTATCGGACAATAGTGAAAAAAAAAGAGATTAATCATCAAGGACAATTAATCTCTATTGAAGTTATAGAAGTTTCTTTGTTATGCTTCTTCGGCGTGAAGTACAAATGCTTTGATTCCTTGTTGCGGAGCAGATAAGTCTAATTGATGAACTGCATCCAATAGTGCTTTTACTTTATGATCTTCTATGAAAGTAAGAACAGCGGCATTGAGTGTGGGCCACGTATGAGTTCCGTAGTGTGGTTCTCCGGTTTCGGAGCCACGTCCCTGTACCTCAGGCCAATATGTGAATCCTCGAATTTCTAAATTGTCAAGGACGTCAATAACTTCATCGTAAAATGCTTGATAAAAAGAGATGAATACGGCTTTCATAGTATAATATTTTAAGTAGTGGCTAATTTCTTTAATTTTCTATTTTTTCTGAATACCCCAAAATCGGCAAATAAACTATATAAAATTGGAATAAGAACCAATGTAACAATTGTGGACATCGATAACCCCCATGCTACGGTCATCCCTAATGAATTCCACATTTCGGCTCCTTCTCCTTTATCTAAGGCTAACGGAATCATCCCTAAAACAGTGGTAAGGGTGGTCATCAAAATTGGACGCAAACGGGATCTTCCGGCTGCTACAACTGCATCTTTGATGTTCATGCCTCGTTCACGACACAAAATAGTGTAGTCGATGAGCACAATTCCATTCTTGACCACAATCCCAATTAACATCATTAATCCCACCAAAGCCATAATGCCCAATGGGGTGGAGGTAATAGCAAGACCTATTAATACCCCCGAAAATCCAAACGGTATTGAAAACATGATGACAAAAGGATAAGTAAATGATTCAAATTGAGAAGCCATAACAATGTAAACGAGAATGACAATCAAGAGCATCAATGTAATTAAGTCCTGAAATGATTCTTGCTGGTCTTCCCACGCTCCTGCAATTTTATAATCTATATCGGCAGGTTTATCCATCTGCTTTAATTCTTTGTTTGCAGCAGCAACAATTTCGCTTAATACGGCATCTTCTCCTACGATGGCAGATACTTTTACCATGCGCTCACGGTTTTTACGTACAATTGTTGGAGGGGTAAGCTGTTCAACTACAGTTCCCAAATCTTTAATTCGTATACCCGCACCGGAAGAGTTATAAACCAATATATTTTCAATTGCTTCTACCGATTGACGAAATTCTGGAGCATAGCGTACTTTGATGTTATACTCTTCTCCATCTTCCCGATAGTAAGAAGCAATAAATCCATTAAATCTATTTCTTACAAAAGAGGATGCTGTAGTTAAACTTAAACCGTTTTCAGCTAGCTTTTGTCTATCAAAATCAATTTGAATTTCAGGAGTGTATTCATCACGACTGATATTTACTTCGGTACAACCCGGAACCTTCCTCATTCTGTCTGCAATTTCGTTTGCAAATTTATCAGTCTTTTCAAAATCATATCCATATACCTCAATATCAACATTTTGAGAAGATAACATCCCTAGGCCCATTGTTACAGCAAAAGAGTTGATTTCGGGATATTTTTTTAAATCTTCACGTAACTGATCGGCAAGTTCTGTAATTGATCTTTTTCTTTCCGTTTTTTTCTTAAAACGCAGATTAAAAGAGATGATATGGGAACCATTATCGGAAAGCATCATATAAGCATTATCCTCATCAGCCTGACCTACAGAGAAGTTGCACATCAATACTTCAGGATAATTTTTCTTCACATGTTCTGAAAATTCCAATCCAAATGCACGAGTGGTTTCCAAACGAGTTCCGATGGGGTATTTTACGCTTATAGAAAGTCTTGCCTGGTCCTGAACAGGAAAGAATTCCGTGGGAACAAATTTCATCAAAAGTATACTGCCTCCAAATAAAACTAATGCAGAAACAACAATGACACTTCGATGTGATACAGACCATTTTAGAAAATTTGAGTATCCTTTGTCCAACTTTGCTAATCCTTTTTCGATGGGTTTATAAATAGTACCGAAGACTTTTCCACGCTTGGGATCACTTTTCAACATCAAGGAGGATAGCATAGGAGTTAGAGACATGGCGGCAATTAGTGAAACGGTAATTACAATTGTTACAATCCAGCCCAATTGTTCAAACATAACTCCAACCATTCCTTCCAAAAAGGTTAAAGGTAAAAATACAGCTATTAAAACTAAAGTGGCGGCAATAATAGAAAGTGAAATCTCACTAGTCGCAAAAATGGCCGCAGATTTAGGTTTTGTCCCTCGTTCAATATGCGTGGTAATATTTTCTATGACCACAATAGCATCATCCACCACTAACCCGATGGCTAAACTTAATGAAGATAAGGAGATTATATTTAAGGAATTACCGGTGAGAAACAGATAGATAAACGAAGAGACCAACGAAACAGGAATTACTAAAGCAATAATGAATGTCGCCCTCCATCGTCCTAAAAAGAACAAAACGACAAAGATAACCAATATCAAAATGATGATGATGGTCTCTTGCAAACTGTTGATGGTATTCACAATACTGTCAGAAGTATTGGCGATAAGATCTAATTTGACATCTGAGGGTAACGATTGTTGTATCTCCGGAAGTTTTTCAAATACTTTATTGGCAATTTCCACCGAATTACTTCCACTTTGCTTCCGCACACCCACCATAGCTCCTCTCATTCCGTTATTATAAACTTCTTGCATCCGTTCTTGGATGGTGTCTTTAACTATGGCAACATCGCGTAAAAAGACGTTCTGATTATTGAAACTTCCTACAATAACATCTTCCATGAGTTTTGCTGATGAGAATTCCCCGTGAACACGCATGGAGTATGTTTCAGAGCCAAGATCTATGTTTCCTAAGGGAACATTTTGGTTCTCTGCCGCAATTCTGGAGGCAATGCCCTCAATGGTTAAATTATAGGCTTCTAATTTGTATGGATCACAATAAATCTGAATTTCACGTTGAGGTGCTCCTGCAACAGAAACTGTTCCTACTCCTCTGATTCGACGTAATGGAGAGGCAACTTTGTCATCCAAAATCTTATAAAGAGCATCCGTACTCTCATTCGACTGTACCGATAACATCAAAATAGGAATGTCTTCCATGCTGAATTTGAAGATAAACGGCAAATTTGCCCCATCCGGAAGCATGGAGTTGAACATGTCTAATTTATCCCGAACATCATTGGTGGCTTCGTTGATATCAACCCCATACTCAAATTCAAGATAGATAATTGAGTAATTTTCTTTTGAGTTCGATGTGATGTTTTTTAAATCACTGATCCCGTTTAAAACGTTCTCTAATGGTTTTGAAATATTATTCTCAATATCTGCGGCACTGGCTCCGGGATATGTCGTGAACACCATGATGGTGTTTTCCCCCATTTCCGGAAATAGGTCAACGGGCAGTTTGGAAAGAGAAAATATTCCTATGATGATGACCGCAACATAGACTAATGCCGTCATGATGGGCTTCTTTACGGACGATTGGTATAGACTCATATTGGTTCTTTTATTTTTTCTGTTTTAGTGTTTTGTATATTAAAGCGTTGAACTTTTATGCTCCGTATGAAATGAAGTTATTTTTCAATAGGAGCTTCCTCTTTGGCAACTACCTTAACTTTCATTCCGTCATTAAGTTTATTGAGACCGGTAGTGATTACCTCTTCTCCGTCTTCAACTCCGGATAAAATTTCGTAACGGTCACCAAGACGTCTTCCCAATTTTACTTGTCTGTATACTGCTTTGCCGTCTTTATGAACGAAAACATAATAATCTCCCGCACCTTGTTGTTTTACAATGGCTACATCCGAAACAACTACGCTTTCATTAATTCCGAAATTTAATGTGGCACGAGCATACATTCCGGGTCTAACTTTATTATTGCTGTTTGCAATAATCAACTCTACCGAAAAAGTGTGTGTGCGGGGGTCAATTACCGGATAAATTAAATTTACTTTACCGTTAAATTCTTCATTTTCATATACATCCAAGTTTATTTTGGCATTCATGCCTTTTTTCACTTTGGGGTATTGAGACTCAGAAATGTTGATGAGCATTTTAACCGGAGTGATTTGTTGTACTTGTAAAATCGGATTGCCACTAAAAATATCACCGCTGTCATAATTACGCATGGTTACAATTCCGCTAATCGGACTGAGCAAGCGGGTATTGGTCAATAGATTCTCGTATGAAGTGCGGGCTACCTCCAAGGCTGTGTGTTGGGCATCCCATTCCGATTTTGAAACTCCGCCCGATTTGTACAACCCGTCAATTCTTTTGAATGTAACTTCTAAATTGTCTAATTGTGCTTTCGCTTGATTTAAGTTGCTGGCGTCCATTTGAACTAACTTATCTCCCTTCTTTACATAATCGCCTACTTCTACATATATGGCATCAATACGCCCCGGAATTGTTGGCGCAATGTGATTGACCGCATTGGCTTGTACCATGGCCGTATATTCATATAATTGCTCAACTTTTTGCTTGTGAACCGTAGTGACTTTGACGTCCATAGTTTCATCCGACTTTACCTGCTTGATTTCATTCGAAGTGCCGGAACATGAAGCCATGATGATTGCAAAAATGAAGATGATGCTTGAGAGTTGAACTGATCTTTTCATTGTATTATTATGATTTTAATTGTTATTTGCTTATTTTTTGTCTGTTGATTTTTATTTTCCCATAATGGCTTCTAATTCTGCATAAGCCGTCAGGTAGTTGTAAATGGATTGATAATAGGTTAATTTTGAGCCGACCATGGCTAATTCTGCTGAATTCAGATCTAACCAGGTGCCCATCCCCAATTCATATTGCTTTTGTACTATTTGGTATGCCTTTTCTGCCTGCATCATGGTCTCTTTGTTTGATTCCAAATCTTCCATGGCAATGTTTATATTATTGAGATTGTTCTGAATGCTGACCCGTAAGTTCTTTTCTATATAGTCTTTTTGATCTTTGATATTCGCTAAGAGCAAATCATTTTGCTTCATTTTGTAAGAGGTGGCAGCCCACGAAACAATAGGAACCCTAAGCGATAAACCGATTACAGAGTACGGAATCCAATTGTATTCCGAAAACTTAAAATTGTTATTCATGGCCATAAATTGGTAATTGCCGCCCAATGAAAGTGTCGGACATGCAGAGGAAATGATGAGTTTTTTAGTAATTTCGATGAGGTTTTTATTCAAATCCATCTGCTTTAAGTCGCTGTTGTTTTCTAAGGTAATTGATTTGTAATCAGGGAGTGTCCCATGGCTCACTTCATCTTCATAATCCGATAAACTACCTGTAAAGATCAGAGGTTCATACAGATCAACACCCATAATTGCTTTCAACATCATTGTAGTAACGGCAATGGCATTTTCGGCAGCGGTGATCTGCGGCCGTTGGTTTTTGAGCTGTACATCCGAACGTAATTTCTCGAATTCGGATACCAAACCCTGTTCGTATTTCTCGTTAATTAATTTATTGCTGAGCTCAATATTGGCATAATTGCGTTTCAGAACGTTATACGATTCCTGACTCATCAATACGGCATAATAGGCCTTCTTAATCTCTTTAATTAATGAAATTTTCGACGAACGCGCCGATTCAATCGCCAACTCAATGTCAAGTTTCGATAACTTAATGTTTTGCCAAATTGTCGGCATCACTAACGGGAGCGCAACACTTAACCCAACCGCGTAATTGTTGTCCGTCCCAACTTCAATTTCCATCGGCATTCCGCCGAATTCCATCGTCATTACCTGCTTTTTAATGGTACGGTTGTAGCTGCCCGATAATGAAATGTCTTGAAATATAGCTGCAATTAGCTCGCTTTTGTAATACTTCTTGCTCTGAATTTCACGATTGGCAATGCGAATCGTGGGGCTTTCATTCAAACCAATTTCAATGGCTTTTTGTAATGTGATCGGAATACTGTCTTGTGCCTGTTGTGCAAAAATACATACATCAAACAACATGATACCAATAAAAAATATGGTCTTTACTCCTTTTGAAAAGTTCATCATATAGTACTATTTAATATTTATCTTGAAAAGTTTGCAAAAATATACAAAAAAATGGTACTATAAATTTGATTATTAAAAGATTTCAATAAACAATGTTAAATTTTCAATGAAAGATATGTTTTGTTAATTATAAATAAAATATTCCCGCTTGCCAACTCTCAGTTTTTATCAAATAATCAAAGAAATAATACTTTCCAAATAGAATAATTAGGTGATTTTCTTCTTTTCTAGTAAAAAAAATATTGGTGTCCGGGAAAATAAGTACCGGGAAAATAATATACGACCTCAAGAAAGGTTTGTAACCAAAAGTACCTAAAAATCAAGGCAAAAAGAATTCCGTCCACTCTGCTGTCTCTCCTTTTTGCCCGGCCTGCGCAGGTGCTTCGTGGCAGAAATAGTTATTTTTGATTGGTTTTTATTTTTTAATTAGTATTGTTTGTGTCTCTATAGATTGTTTTTTGCGGACGTATAAAAGAAAGATTATTAACAAGGTAAGAGAAATAAATCCTCCAATTCCGTAAGAAAGTGTAGCACTTAACCCGAAGACTTCCGGACTGATGAAGAGATAGGTGCTGCAAACCATGGTCATAAAAACGGCAGGGATTAGTGTGATGATATAAATTTTATGTTCCTGAAAAAGATAAACCGAAACCGCCCATAAGGTTACAGCAGCTAATAGCTGATTTGCCCACGCAAAATAGCGCCAAATGATGTCGAAACCGTTTTTATTATAAATGCTGAATATTAAAATCCCAAACCCGACCAAAAAGAGGGGGATAGCAATCCATAATCTTTTACGAATACTTTTTTGCTCCACATGCAGCATGTCTGCTAAAATTAGTCGGGCAGAACGGAAAGCGGTATCTCCCGTGGTGATGGGAGCCGCAATTACACCGAGAATAGCCAAAAAAGAACCTATTGTACCAAGCCATTCTTTGGTGATAGTGTTGACAATTACGGCGGGATTGTTTTCTGTCATGCCATTTTTTTGAAAAAAGACGATTGCTGCAGCTGCCCAAATCAAAGCAACAATTCCTTCGAGAATCATTGTGCCGAAAAAGATGTGTCGACCTTGTTTTTCATTGGTCATGCAACGGGCCATTAATGGTGATTGTGTTGCATGAAATCCTGATATAGAACCACAAGCAATCGATATGAACATCATAGGGAAGATGGGGGTAATCTCAGCCTGAGGATGTGTATTGTGAATTCCTTCCCAAATTTCAGGTAGTGCAGGCTGCATAATGAGAATGGCTCCCAGCACCCCGAATACCATTATGAGAAGAAAAAGACCGAAAATTGGATAAATCCGTCCGATAATGGCATCAATAGGCAATAAAGTGGCAATAATGTAATAGAGAAGAATGACGCAAATCCAAAAGGTAGTGGATAAACTTTCCGGCGTCAGGTTTGCCAATAATCCGGCCGGTCCCACCACAAAAACAACACCTACCAACACCATTAAAATAATCATAAATCCGCGCATAAATTGTTTAATCCCTTTACCCAAATACTTACCATGAATTTCGGGTAAGCTAATGCCTCCTTGTCTCAAAGAAATCATACCGGAGATATAATCGTGGACAGCTCCACCGAAAATACAACCAAATACAATCCATAAAAATGAAGCAGTTCCGAATTTTGCACCCATGATTGCTCCAAAAATAGGACCTAATCCGGCAATGTTTAAAAATTGAATCAGGAAAATACGAGAAAATTTCATTGGAACATAATCGACCCCGTCTTGCATAGTATATGCAGGAGTTGTCCGTGAAGAGTCAATGACAAAAATCTTCTCTACAATCTTTCCGTATACCACATAACCCACTATGAGTAAAATAATAGCAATAATAAATGATACCATAGAATAGTAATTTTTAAATAAAATAGATGTTGTTTTTTCCTTTTAGAAAAGTTGTACAAACATATTATTTTTTTTAAAAAGAAATAAAAATTACCCTAAAAAAAAATGAAAAGATGTATTTATTTTTGATTAGAATAGTGTTTTATTCAAAAAAATGCAGTAATTTTGCGTTATATAATAAAATGTACATAAAATAAATGAAAAATATGAAAACAAGAATTTTGACTATTTTTATTTTATTGGGATTATCATTAGGTTATCTTACTGCTCAAACCAATACGAGAAAAGATACAATTATTCCTCCGCACGGAAAAAGGGTTATTTTAGGATTAATCGTAGGTTCCGGTGTCGATTGGATTACACCACGGAACGAGAAATTTACCCCCAATGGCGGATATGCCAATTTAAGCTACGGAATTCCCGTGGATATTAATTTTACGACAGGTCAATATATAATGGTTCCCCAAAATAGGACAACAAAAATAAAAAATTAACGTATAAAAGATTTAAAAAAAAGTTGTCTTATGGAAAAAAAGTCAAGAAGAAAATTCAGTTCAAGTTTTAAATCCAAAGTAGCTTTAGAAGCTGTGAAAGGAATAAAAACGATTAATGAAATTGCGTCAAGTTACGGATTGCAACCGAGTCAAGTAACGGAATGGAAACGTATTCTCGTAGAAAACATGTCAGAAGTATTTGAAAAAGAGGATCATTCAAAAGAGAAAGAGTTTGAAAAAGAGAAGGAAGAATTGCTAAAAATCATAGGAGAATTAAAAGTACACAATGATTTTTATAAAAAAAAATTGAAGCCGTACCTATAAAAGAACGAAGAGCAATGATAGAAAAGGCATCGCAAAAATTAAGTATGGTTCAACAATGCATTCTGTTATCTATATATCGGTCAGGTATTTACTATCAACCTATTCGAGAAAAAGATTTGGATTTAGAAATTATGAGAGAAATTGATAAATGCTATACGTCTTATCCCTTTTATGGAACCCGCAGGATGTCGGATTATTTAAAAGGGAAAGGCTATCATGTTGGGAGAAAAGCCGTTCGCTCCTATTACATTAAGATGGGAATATGGGCTATTTATCCCAAAAAGAGTCCAAATACAAGTGAACCCAACAAACAGCATAAGATTTATCCTTATCTATTGAGGAATTTAAAAATCACTCATCAGAATCAAGTTTGGGCAACCGATATAACCTATATTCCAATGAAAAAAGGTTTTATGTATCTCTGTGCCGTTATTGATTTACATAGTAGATTTATTCTCTCCTGGGGGCTTTCCAATACAATGGAAACAGCGTTTTGTATTGAAGTTTTAAATGAAGCTTTGGAACACCACGGGCAACCGGAAATATTCAATACGGATCAGGGAAGCCAGTTTACGTCTCCGCAATTTACGGACATTTTAACCGATAAAGGTATCACAATCAGTATGGATGGAAGAGGTAGAGCATTGGACAATATCTTTATTGAAAGATTATGGAGAAGTGTTAAATATGAGTGTATTTACCTCAATGTATATGAAAATGGAGTTCAATTGTATCAAGGATTGGATGACTATTTTAGATTTTACAATACAGAAAGAAAACATCAATCACTTGAATATCAAACACCTGAGAATATTTACAAGAAAAGTGCATAATTAATTGAAAGTATGAGTAAAAATTGTAAATTTGAGCACCCAAAAATAAAACCACTTTTCACAAACGGGAGGCAGAACTTCGGTCTCTCAATTGAAAAGAAAAAATATTAACCAATTAAAAAAACTGTCCTAACATAGGGGGACACTATAAACCTATACAAAAAGTACAGATTAGTTAGAGCACAATATCCAAATTAAACAGTAACATCCAATTGTTTTAGAGGATGCAAAGATATAAAATAATACATTGTTGTCTGGTAAAAAATTGTCAAAAAAAGTGGCTGATAATCAAGTATTTAATTTTGTAAAAAGCTTAATCATTCTAATCAAAAAAAAGTCTCGTCGGTGATAAATGTTGCTGATTTATGAGAGGGAATCATTCTTTTTCAGAATTTTTGTTAAATCGATAAAGATTGATGAAATAAATAATTATTTGTCTGATGATGCTTCCCTAATTTGAGAAATTATAAATTTGTTTAATCTTTTTTATTACAAAATTTTCTATACATCAATAAAAAAGTTTATATTTGTACAATGTTTAAAAACTTTAAATAAAATTATAATATTTATAAGGGGGATTAATATAAACTATGTAAATTAAAAAATATGGGATTTCTTCTATTTAAAACCAAAAAAAACTTTTTTGACATTTTAGGTCTAAAAGTTAATTCTGCTTTAGAAAAAAAATTAACAGAAGTGAAATTTGAGTCAAGATTCACTGATTATTCGGTCCCTATTTCTGATAATTTTGGTCTTTTTGACATTGCAACATTCCGAATTTTTGGAGGCAAGAAAGATATTTCAGGTCAGACTGATTTTAACTTAATTTTAGGTAGTATAAATTCTAGAACTACAATTAACAAAATTCAAAATTTCATTGACACAATTACCAAAGAATATGGAAATGACAGAATGGGGAATGGTAAATGGCAAGAATCAGAAGTTGATTCTTTAATCAACTACTGGGATGGAAGAGAATGGATTTTAGACTTAAAAGGGAATAACTACACACAATTTCAAGACAATTGTTTTCAAGTAAACTTTAGTTTTGACATGAAAGATGGAATTTGTCTTGCAATAATTGGGGCTCATCAAATTGTAAAGAAATAAGCACCTAAAAAGAATATTAGAAAATGTAAATTAGAGTTATTACTCTGAATTTTGTGATATTCATATGACATATTGTTAGAATTAAAGGACTATAAGAAAGAATTTATTAATTGAAAATTTGATTTCTACTTCAGTTTTAAGTATTAAAATTTAAATATACATTGAAATTAAAATAACAATATATAGGGGGCTATGATTTAAATCTTTCGATATGCGGTTATTATGCCTATATTTTGAATATAAAAATAACAAGAATAATATTGATAATATGTTTGATAAATCTTAATTATAACGTTTTTAGATATGAGCAAGGTCTATGATTGAAATTATTTTTATTGATAGAAAGTTAGTTATTGGATTTTTTTTGAAAAAATATGGTAATTTTTTAAAATAAGTTGTAATATTGTAATATCTATTTAACACAGACTCAAATACGGTATAGTTTGTGTAGTATGAGGAAAATTATAAAAGAATTTTAATACCCATTTATATTCATTTAAAATTAGAAATTATGTTAAACAGTGAATTTTTTCAAAACACAAAGGATGTTTTAGCTAAAATTAAAGAATGGCCAATAGAATCAGAAAAAATTACTCTTATAGTTATTTATCTTGAGGAATTAAATGGTTTATTAGAAAAACTGGCGGAATTATTTAATTCATATAATAATTTAGCTACAAGTTTGGCAAAAAATTTCGAGTCAGTTAGTAACCAATTAAAAACTTTAGATAATAGAATTGATGCACTAGAAAAATTACAGATATCGCAAAGTGATTTGATATTTCAAAATTCAGATCATTGCAATTTGTTAAAAAATTATATAGACAAAAAAATTGAAAGTATCGAATTGAAAATTAGTAATTTTTAGATATATTTCGGTTGTTGTTCCCCAGCGTGAGGTCGTAGGCGGAAAGCCCGCAAGGACGGGAGACGATGTGCCGCTGCCGCAAAAAAGCGACCGGAGGAAGCTCTTTTTGTGGCTTTGCGAGCACACGGCTACCGGACGCGGACTTGCAGCCGGAGACCGACGGTGAAGCCGGCACGCCCAAATAAAAAGATTTAATCGAGGGTGTTTAAAATTTTGTGTAAACTATGTAACAATAGAAAATAAACATAGTAAAAACAAAAAACACATGAGATATGAAAAACATAAGAAAACACGAAGAAGAAGCATTAAAAAAGATCAAGCATATAAATGATCTTGAAGATTATGTATCTACAATCTATAAGAAAGGGATAGAGAGTTTATTAAAAGCTGAATTGACAGATCATCTAGGATATGGGAAGTATGAGCCATGTCAAGAGCAGAACTATAGAAATGGTAGCAGTAAGAAACAATTAAAGACCGATATTGGTAAACTACTTGTAGAAATTCCCAGAGATCGTGATTCTACATTTGAACCAATACTAGTTCCTAAACATCGTCGCATATCTACAAAAATAAGTTCCTCCATCCTCACTTTATACTCCAAAGGACTATCAACAAGAGATATAGAAGAAACGATTAAAGATATTTATGGTATCAATGTAAGTCCCAGCACTATTTCTCACATAACGGATAGTGTTATAGAGGATATCAAGGATTGGCAATCGAGGCCATTAGATGAACAATACTGCATTGTGTGGGCAGATGGGTTATCTGTTAAAATTCGCCACAACGGGATTGTGATTAATAAAACGGTCTATTTATTGATTGGATTATCCATTTCAGGAAGAAAAGAAATCTTAGGAATGTGGATAAGTGAGCGTGAAAATGCTTCGTTTTGGATGTCAGTTTTTACCGATATAAAATCTCGTGGGGTAAATGATATTCTTATTTCCTGTACAGATAATTTAAAAGGTATCCAAGCAGCAATAAAGGCAGTTTTTAGAAATACAACCGGTCAATTATGCATCGTTCACCAAATTAGAAATAGTTGTAAATTTGTTGTATGGAAAGATAAAAAAGAATTTTTGCAAGATTTGAAATGTATCTATACTGCTAACAATTTAGAACAAGCTGTAGATGCACTTGATGCATTGGAGAATAAATGGGGCCATAAATACTATTATGCAATAAAATCATGGCGAGATAATTGGACGGATCTTACTGCTTTTTATGATTATCCCCATGAAATAAGAAGGATAATTTATACTACAAACATCATTGAAAGCTTAAATAGTGGAATCAGAAAATATATTAAAACTAAAAATGCTTTTCCGGATGATTTTGCAGCTAAAAAATCTATATTTTTGGCCATAAATATTATTCAGAAAAAATGGACTATGCCTATTATTGATTGGCCGGTGATTTTAAATCAATTTAAAATACTTTACGATGATAGACTCAAATTGTAATTCGTTACATAGTTTACACAAAATTTTAAACACTCCCATTTAATCTTATTTGATTAAATTATAGAGGATACGATGGCATAAAGCCCCATTCCGAGGAGGGCGCTTACGGGAATTGTTAAAATCCAAGCCCAGACCAAGTTGACCGTGACGCCCCAACGAACTGCAGATAAACGTTTTATGGCTCCAACGCCAATGATACTTCCGCTGATAACGTGGGTGGTACTTACCGGAACTTTGAGGATTTCGGTTATGAAAAGGGTGATGGCACCGGCAGTTTGGGCGCAAAAGCCTTCCACAGGGGTAATCCTTGTGATTTTACTTCCCATAGTTTTCATAATTTTCCAGCCGCCGGCCATAGTACCTAAAGCAATGGCAGTGAAACAAGCTATTGGCACCCAATCGTGAATATCGTGAATGTCAGTCAATTGAAGCCAATAAGGAACAGCATCTCCGTGTTGAGCATTATATGCAATGAGGGAGGCAGCAATAATTCCCATTACTTTTTGGGAGTCGTTTAAGCCGTGTCCGATGCTCAGAAGTGCCGAAGATAACAATTGAATTCGTTTAAACCATTTGTCCGCTTTGTGAGGACGTACTTTTCTGGCAATTCTCAGCGTAAGAGAAGATATGAGCAATCCACCCACCATTCCGATAAGCGGGGCAACAATGATGAAAAGAGCAATAATTCCAATCACTCCGGCGTGAATGGCTTTAAAACCGGAAGCAGCGATGGCAGCGCCGGCAAACCCACCGATGAGCGTATGTGAGGAAGAGGAGGGAATTCCTAATGCCCATGTAACTAAATTCCAAATGATTGCGGCAATAATACCCGCTAAAATAACCGGTTGGGTAACGTATTCGGCTATTACTGTTTTGGAGACCGTGTCGGCAATTCCAAATTCGCCAATGATGTATTTGGCAATAAAAAAAGCGACAAAATTAAAAAATGCCGCCCATAAAACTGCTTGAAAAGGAGTTAAGACTTTTGTGGAGACAACTGTAGCAACGGAGTTCGCTGCATCATGAAATCCGTTGATAAAATCGAAAATCAAAGCTAGGACAATGATAAGAATAAGTATTTCCATGTTTTTTTTATGCGTATTTGACAATGATGGTTTTGATCACTTTTCCTACTGCATTAGCCGCATCGGTAGTGCGTTCCAATTCCTGCATAATCTCTTTGTTCTTGAAAAGTTCTATGGAATCGGTTTCGATTTCAAACAGGTGTTTAATGTATTGTTCGTAAACTTCGTCGGCTTTACGTTCCAGTAGATGTAAGCGTTCACATTGTTCAAGCGCAACGGCAGGTTTCTTGTTGATAGTTTTGAGTTCTTGAAGAGAAATGTCGATGGCATTGCCACATTCTCCTATAATCTTGCAAAGTTCTAACATGCTGTCTGGTATGTTCTTCGGTTGAAATAAGAGCACTCGTTTGGAGGCGGAGTTGATGTTGTCTAAAGTGTCATCCAATCGTTCGCATAATTCATGAATATCTTCACGATCGAAAGGGGTGATGAAAGTACTGTTCAATTCTTCAAAAATAACGCTTAACACATCATCTGCTTCTCTTTCGTATGCTTTAATTTCAAAATAGAGATCTTGCATCTCTTTTTTGTCTTTGCTATTGATAAACTTGTTGAGGGTGATTGAAGCAGAATTGTTGAGTTCTCCGACATGATTGATTAATGGGAAAAACTTATTCTCTTTAGTAAGGAGAAAAGAAAAAATCGAATTTTTGTTCATATTTATATTTATTTAGTTATAATCATTTATGAATGGGCGTTTTTCATCAGAGTTTCAATTTCTTCGATTTCTAATGGCATTTCTGTCATCAAGTCGATCGGATTCTCTGCAACGACGACATCGGTTTCAATTCTCACGCCGATCCCTTCTTCGGCAATGTAAATTCCGGGTTCACAACTCAAGATCATTCCGGGCTGAAATGTCCAATCCCGCTGGCCTACATCATGGACATCCATTCCGATAAAATGGCTGGTATTATGCATGAAATAGCGTTTAAAAAGGGGCTTTTCAGGGTTTTGATTCAGCACATCTTCCCGTGTGTATAATCCCAATTTGATTAAAGCTTCGTCCATTTTCTTAAAGACGAAGTCATTGATTTTATGGATGGTCATTCCCGGTTTAAAAAGGGGAATTGTTGCCTTATATATGTCGCAAACAGCTTGATAGACCTCTTTTTGTCTTGGAGAAAATTTGCCGTTGACAGGCATTGTCCGGGTGGCATCGCCGGCATAATTGGCGTATTCTGCACCAAAATCCATCAGGAGCAAGTCGCCATCCTGCATTATTTTATCATTTTTGATGTAGTGTAAAATGCAGGTATCGGCACCGGAGGCGACAATCGGAGCAAAAGAGTGACCGGATGCCCCATTGCGAATCATTTCGCCAATAAGTTCTGCTTCAATTTCGTATTCATATTTTCCCGGTTTTACCTCTTTAATTGCTTTTAGAAAAGCTTTTTGCGTAATGTCGCAGGCTTTTTTCAGTGCAGTCAATTCTTCCGCTTGCTTCACGGCACGGAGTGGATATAAAATCGGTGCAATCCGCCTGTATTGATGGAGCGGATATTCGCATTTCAGTTTTTCGGAAAAACGAATTTCTTGAGTGGGAAAGGTTATTTTTAATCTTGGATTTTCAGGCAAATGGAGATACACATACTGACTGTTCATCATCACATCATGCAGGACTGCTTCAAAATCTTCATTGAAAATGACCGTTTTAATGCCTGAGATGGCAGAAGTCTCCTCTTTACTCAATCGATGCCCGTACCAAACGACCATTTCCGGAGAAGGATTTTTAATAAACAGAATTTCTCTGTAGGAGGGGTTGGGATGCCAAGGGGCCAATACAAGGGTAGTCTCTTCCTGGTCAATACCGCATAAATAGAGCAAATTTGAATTTTGTCTAAAAGGGTGGGTGGTATCTCCGGAGCGGGGATATTCATCTTCAGAAGTAAGGATCAGGATAGCGTTTTCAGGAATTTCGTTGATTACATTTTTTCGATTTCTTGCGTAAAAATCTGAGCCTAACGTTTTGTACCTCATGGGAATTATATGTGTTCAAATATGTCAATATCCTGAAATAGGAATGGTTGCAAAGATACATTTTTTACTTTAAATATTTTATACTTATTTTAAAAAAAAGAAGAAAAAAGTAAGATTGTTTTGGGATGATAGGTTTGTTATATTTAAAAAAGTTCCTATTTTTGCTTCAAAAAAGAAAAAAATGGAACAAAGTGATAAACGATACATTATTAATGTTTTTGCCAAAGAGGATTATCATTGTTTTGCTTGTTCACCTTCCAATCCGATAGGACTGCGGTTGCGTTTTTATGAGGAGGGGGCGTATGTGAAGACGGAATGGAATCCCGAAAAAGAGTATGAGGGTTATCCCGGTGCTATTCACGGCGGTATTCAGGCGACGTTGCTGGATGAAGTAGGTGCGTGGACACTTTATATCAAAGCCCGGACATCCGGTGTTACCTCCCGCTTGAATGTGAAGTATAAAAAAACATTATCATCCAAACAGACTTTGGTGAAAGCGGAAGCGAAAATTATAGAAATTAAAAGAAACCTCTGTTTTATGGAAGCCTGCTTATTGAATGAAGAAGGGGAGGTTTGTACTGAAGCGGAAATGGTTTATTTTATGTTTTCTCATGATGAAGCAGTAGCAAAAGGATGGTATCCTGCCCGTTATGAAGATTTTTTTGAGGAAATAGGGAAATAAAGGAGCACGCTTAAATGGTCTGTTTGATATTTTCCATAATCGAAGCCAACATCTGTTTTGCCCGGAAAAGTTGAATCTTAACATTATTTACATTGATATTCAACTCTTTTGAAATTTCTTCATAGGAATATTCATCAAAATAACGAAGTTTGATCAAAGCTTTATACTTGGGACGCAATTGATCGACAGCTATATGCATCATCTTAATTCGTTGTTTTTCAATAATTGATTCTTCCGGGGTATTCTGACTTGAAACTAGGTATTCCTCATAAAATTGATTGTCATAATTCTCAATATCCTCTTCCAAACAGCGAGGAGATTTGTTTTTTCTACGAAGAAAATCGATACAGTTGTTTGCAGCAATTCGAAAAAGCCATGTTGAAAAAGCATATTCTCCGGTAAATTGAACTAAATTTTTAAAAGCTTTGCCGAATGCTTCAATGGTTAAATCTTCTGCATCATAAGGATTATTACATAATTTTAAAATCATGAAATAGATGGGATCGCGATAAAAACTCATTAATCGCGCATACGCTTTTTGATTTCCGTTTTGTAATGCATCGGTAACCAAAAGCAAATCACGTTGCGCTTTTTCCGAGAAATTTTCAGCTATTTCCATAGTTTGTCCTGGTTTCTGGTCATTTTAGATGCAAAATTAATAAAAGGATTGATACAAGCAAAAAGAACATCATACAACAATATATAAGGAATGAGTTTTTTTTCTCTTAACTTGACTGCTGCAAAGCCGAAAATTAAGTATTGTGTCAATATCCGAATAAAAAATAGACCAATGGGAAGAGCCGACAACAGAGTTAATTCGAGCGGCATAAGCAACAGAGAAACAATAAAAAAAATGTAAAAGAGGGGCGAGAGCCATTCGTAGAACCCCAATAGAAATTTATGTTTTTTCTGATAATACTTTCGGGTAAGATGATGATTTTTTTTGAACTTTATCCAATAAAAAAAGCTTAATTTGGAAGGAGTTTTAACAATAGTCTCTTTGCTGTACTCAATGGCACAGTTAGTTTTGGTGGCTACATGATTGATGAAAAGGTCATCTTCTCCATACAAAATATGATTGTGGGAGGTAAATCCCTTATTTTTCATAAATAGGTTTTTGGTATATGCCAAATTTCTTCCGATTCCCATGAAGGGGATTTTGGCCAAAGCATAAGAAAAGTATTGAATCGCAGTATGGAGTGCATCAAAGCGCAGCATCGAATTAAATAATCCTTTTTTCTTTTCATAAGTGGCATATCCAAGCACTATTTCTGTTTTATCTACAAAGTGTTTGGACATATTTTGCAACCAATACGATGAATTTGGAATGGCATCCGGTTCCGTTAAAAGAATGATGTTGTTTTTAGCAGCTCTGATGCCTATGGAAATTGGGAATTTTTTCCCTTTTATATTGGTAATGGACGAGTTTAAGTCAATGTATTTTAAATGAGAATAAATACTTTTGAAATCTTCTGCAACTTGAGTTGTTTCATCGTCTGAATTGTCATTTACCACAATGACTTCATAATCAATATATTGTTGGGTTAATAAAATTGGAAGGGACTTCATCAAATGATGAGCATCATTTTTCGCAGCCACAATAATTGACACAGGATCTTGTTGGTAATGTTTGATTTTCTTTGCTTTATGAAAAGAAAAACGAGAAAAAAGCACTCCGTAATAACATAAATTTATTAAAACAACAATTCCGAGTAAGCTGATAATAATTATATAAAGATCCAGATGCATTTGTAGTGAAAAATATAATAATTCGGTAAATGGAGATGCAAAATTATTTTAAAGATAATAATAATTAGTGTATTTTTGCCGAAAATTACTAACAAAATTACTAACATTAAGCATGAAATTTCAAGTCCGGAAAAGCGATCCAAAAAGTAGTGCCCGTTCGGGAGTCATCACCACGGATCACGGTCAAATTGAGACACCTATTTTTATGCCGGTTGGGACCGTGGGTTCTGTAAAGGCAGTTCATATTCGAGATATGAAAGAGGCTGTAAAGGCGCAAATTATTTTGGGAAATACGTATCATCTTTATTTACGTCCCGGTACAAAAGTGCTTGAAGCGGCCGGCGGATTGCATAAGTTTAACGGGTGGGATCGCCCGATTTTAACCGATAGCGGTGGGTTTCAGGTTTTCTCATTAAGCCATAGAAGAAAAATAAAACCCGATGAAGGAGTATGGTTCCAATCTCATATAGATGGGTCAAAACATCTATTCAGTCCCGAAGGAGTGATGGATATTCAACGCTCTATCGGAGCAGATATCATCATGGCTTTAGATGAATGCACTCATTTTCCCTGTGATTATCGCTATGCCAAAAAGTCGATGCACATTACCCACAATTGGTTGATGCGTTGTTGCAATCATTTTGACAATACAGACCCTAAGTATGGTTATTCACAAGCCCTTTTTCCTATTATTCAGGGAAGTGTGTATCGTGACCTGAGAACACAATCGGCAGAATTTGTTGCTTCCTTAGGAAGAGAAGGAAATGCCATCGGAGGGATGTGCGAACCACTTGAAATGATGTACGAAATGGTAGATATTTGCTGCCATGTACTTCCGTTGGACAAGCCACGTTATCTGATGGGTGTTGGGACGCCGGTGAATATTTTGGAATGTATTGCGATGGGTGTAGACATGTTTGATTGCGTAATGCCTACGAGAAACGGTAGAAATGGGATGATTTTCACATGGGAAGGCATGATGAATATGCGTAATGAGAAATGGAAAAATGATTTTTCTCCCATCGATGCCGAAAGCGACCTCTTTGCGGATAGAGAATATTCGCGTGCTTATTTAAGACATCTTTATGTATCGGGAGAAATTCTCGGTATGATGATTGGCAGTTTGCATAATCTTCATTTTTATCTCGACCTGGTTAAGACTGCCCGTAAAAAAATTGAAGAAGGAGTTTTTGCGTCCTGGAAGAATGAAATTGTACCGAAGTTGAGTCGTAAACTATAAAAATAAATGAAACCGGAAGCCATCAAAGGAATGATTTTTGCAGCGGGATTGGGAACGCGTTTGTATCCTCTCACGGCGGATCGTCCGAAAGCGTTGGTTGAAATACAGGGAATAACTCTTTTGGAGCGGGCTATTCAAAAATTAATTGCTGCAGGAATAAAGGATATTGTCGTTAATGTTCATCATTTCAGCGAACAGATTGTGACTTTTCTTGCAAGTCATCAATTTAATGCCCGAATATTTATTTCTGATGAATCCAAACATTTACTTGATACTGCCGGTGGCCTGAAATATGCGGAATCCCTTTTGAAAGACGCAGACCATATTTTGCTTTATAATGTGGATATTTTATCGGATATCAATTTGGAAAAAATGGTCGATTTTCATTGTAAAGAAGAAGCTTTAGCAACGCTGGCGGTTCGGGACAGAAAGACCTCCCGCTATTTTGTTTTTGATAAAACATCCATGCAGTTGTGCGGATGGCGCCATTTGGGAACCGGAGAAGAGACGATTTCCAGGCCTGTAAATAATCCGATTATGCTGGGATTCAGCGGAATTCATGTCGTTAACAAAACTCTTTTCAATCTAATCCCTGCGGGTGAAAAAATTTCACTTACTCCTTTATATATTTCATGGGCATCTCAACATAAAATAGTAGGATTTGACCATACCCAAGATCAGTGGTGTGATGTGGGGAAATATGAAGATGTGATTCGAATGATGTAGCTCTTTTTGGGGAGATATTAACGATGAACCACCCATTTTAATGTTTTGGAATACTCTTTGCCTCGAATATGGCAGAAATAGAGTCCTGACGGGAAAGAACTGCAATCTATAGCAATGTGGTTAACTCCGTATCCGTAAGCTGTTTCAGGAAACTGTTCCATGGTTCTCCCTGTAATATCGGTGAAAGAAATACTTAAAGCAGTTGCTTCCGAAAGGATAAATTGGAGTTGAATACGCTCATTAGCAGGATTGGGGTAGAGGATGACTCCAGATAGGGCAGAGGCAAAATTGCTGATGGAATTCGGAATTTCAGTAGTATCTATATTCTCTGATGTATCAATAGGCATTGTTAATCGGGCAAAATCGAAGAGTGCTGCAAAGTTCATCCGAGCTATATCTGCCGTATAAGCGAAATTACAGAATCCGACACTATCGTTTAAAGAATGATAATAAGGAGAAAAGGTCTTTTCGCAAGTGAAAATTGCCTTATAGTCTCTTTGAAAATATGGATAACTATCACTATATTCATTCATTTCATTATCCGTTTCATTCGCAATTATAGGAGTGATTTCTGTGTAATTTTCACAAAATTCGGCCATCTTTTCGGCAATATCGGTGGCATTGTCGTACCAGTATAACATTAGTTCCCAAGGATTGTCATTGGGTTGATAACCTACCATATCATTATTGAGCATCACGGTTACGATTTCACTACTGTCCTGACGGTTTTGTGCATCATAAGCGGATCCGAATAAGCCCAACTCTTCTCCATCGTAGCCCATAAAGTCGATGGATAATTCGGGGGTAAGTTGATGCAGGTGAATAATACGAGCCATTTCTATCATCACGGCAATTCCTGAAGCATTGTCATCCGCTCCCGGACATTGATTATAAAGGTGATAATTATTGTCGTAGGAGATAGCATCCAAATGGGCACCAATAATAATGGTTGAGTCAGGGGATACATTTCCTTCGATTCGTCCTTTTACATTATACATGTAACAAGAATAATTGCCAATCAACCATGAATTGCCTGATTTATAAAAAGAGTCAATTCGTGCATTTACAACACCATAATTTTGCAGTTTCTGAACGAGATATTCAGAAACATCCTTGTTGTTACGAGTTACAAAACGATCCCCGAAAGCTTCCATTTCTCTTACTGTTTGGGCAATACTGTCGGGATTGA
This sequence comes from Bacteroidota bacterium, assembly GCA_022708105.1. Taxonomy (GTDB): domain Bacteria; phylum Bacteroidota; class Bacteroidia; order Bacteroidales; family WCHB1-69; genus DUOL01. The sequence goes on along the minus strand of JAKIZI010000012.1, from coordinate 22,859 downwards.
TGTATCGTGCCAAAGAATCTAAGATAGGATTGAATTGTGCAAATAGTGATGTGGATTGTATAATGATGGCGACAAAAAACAAATGAGCTGCTAATTTTTTCATGTTATGCTTGTTGATGTATTATGCTTCCTTTTTTGGAGGTCTGATTAATAATTAGTGCAAAAGTAATTATATAAATTTATTTTTTGCTCTTTTTTGATAAAATAAAAAAATTATTTGTAATAGGGAATAGCAAAAAATATTCTATAGAGTCTTTTTTTATAGTTAATTTATTATAATTAATCTAACTAATAATTCAATTGACAGACTATCTCGTAATTTTTTTATATTTTTGTACACTTAAAAAAAATAATCTATTTTTTGCTAACTTATTTTAAATTAAAATCATATTAAATTAAATGAATTTAAAAGCTTTTTATTTAGTGCTATTTGCTCTTTCTCTTTTTTTAATGGGCAAATCTCAATCGGAACAACCTTATCGGGTTTTGGAAAATAATTATCAACGGATTAAACTTTCTTATAATTCTAATCCATTGACATTTAATGAAGTTCAGACAGATAAGGGGGTATTTACTCAAATACAAATGAAGGGGTTTGGTGTTGCAACCTCTGTGGGAAATCCTGCATTGCCGGTGTTGCCAAAAATGATTGAAGTTCCTTTGTGCGAATCCATACAAGTACAGATTATATCCAAAGACAGTGTAGTAATTCCTCTGTCTGAACAGGGTGTTAGTTCTCGTCTTTATCCTGCGCAACCCTCTTATTCAAAATCCGATGAAGGTCCGTTTCCATTGATTATCAACGAAAATATATATGCTCAAAATGCATTTTACGGAGAACCGTTGGTTAGTGCTGAATTGACAGGTGTTGCAAGGAATGTAAATATTGGAATAATATACTTTTCTCCTGTAAAATATAATCCGGTTACTCAAGAAATAATTGTTTATACTCAAGTGGAAGTTGAAGTAACATTTGCTCAAGCGGATATTGCAGCAACCGAACGAATGAAGCAAGTACATCGGAGCCCTTTGTTTGTTGCGGCCTCAAAAGTCATTAATCCCATCGGGCGCGAACGAGATCATCTTTTGGCTGCTCCCGTAAAATATCTGATTGTGGCTCATTCTTCATTTAGAGGACAATTGGATCAATTTATTGCTTGGAAAAAGAGAAAAGGCTTTTTGGTTGAAGTCGGTTATACGGATCAAGCATCTGTAGGAACAACGACTAATGAAATTGCCGCTTATATTAAATCGTTCTATACTAATGCTACAGAATTGAATCCTGCACCATTGTACGTACTCCTTGTAGGGGATGTTCTTCAAATTCCTGCTTTTCAAGGGACTACAGATACTCATGTTACCGACCTCTATTATTTTACATGGACTTCGGGAGATAACATTCCCGATTGTTATTACGGAAGATTTTCTGCACAAAATATAGCACAATTGACACCTCAAATTGATAAGACGTTAATGTATGAACAATATACGATGAGTGATCCCACATATTTAGATGAAGCAGTCCTCATAGCAGGAATTGACAGAGGTTCACAAGGCGATTACGGTTATACTCATGCAAATCCGGCGATACACTACACTGCGAATGAATATGTAAATACGACATACGGCTACACAACGGTTAATGCTTTCTATAATCCTCATGCTTCTACTTCGACTTCTGTTATTGCAAATCTGTTGAAAAAAGGGGTTGGTTTTGCCAACTATTCCGCTCATTGTAACTCAACTTTGTGGGGAGATCCTGCATTTACTACTAGTGATGTTGCTGCCATGACTAATGTGCAAAAGATGGGCTTAATGATAGGAAATTGTTGTTTGTCAAATAAGTTTGATGATGGTGAATGTTTCGGAGAATCGGTATTGAGAAAAGGGAACTATTCGGGAGCTGTCGGCTATATCGGAGGGTCAAATAGTACTTATTGGGATGAAGATTATTATTGGGCAGTGGGCTTACGTTCTATTGATGGCAATGGGACAGTTCCTTCGTACAACGCCAATAATTTAGGTGCATTAGACAGGCTTTTCCATACCCACAGCGAATCTTTTGCAAATTGGTATACCACAAACGGTGCCATGATGATGGCCGGAAATATGGCGGTGCAAAGTTCTACTTCATCATCATCAATGAAACTTTATTATTGGGAAATATATCATTTAATGGGGGACCCTTCTGTAATGACTTGGCTTACTCAAGCGTCGCCCATGACCGTAACGGCTAACAATACATTATTTGTTGGAGCGACTTCCCTTGCGGTTCAAGCTGTTCCTTATGCTTATGTAGCCCTGACGGATACCGCCCTTAATTTAGTGGTTGCAGGCTTTGCCGACGCTACAGGTGCAATTACCCTAAATTTTAATGCGCTGACTGCTCCCGGAAATTATGAACTTGTTGCTTCGGCTCAAAATTATCAGACCTATTTCCAGCCGGTGAATGTGATACTCGCTGCCGGACCTTATGTGGTAGCAAATAACTTGAATTTGAGTAACGGAAGTTTGCCCCAAGAAGGAAATGTGATTCAATGGGATTTGACATTGGAAAATATAGGTATTAATGATGCAACAAATGTGTATGCCGAATTATCAGAAAGTTCTCCCTATTTAACATTGAGTGATAATCGTGATACGCTTGCACTTCTTGCCACTGGTCAGAGTCAGCAATTGCCTCTTGCCTTTTCAGGTCAAATCGCAGCCAGAGTTTCAGATCAAACGACTATTCCATTGACAGTTACCGTTTATTACGATGTGAATCAGTCTCAGGTATACAATTTTAATCTTGTTGTCAATAGTCCTAATTTGATTAGAGTGAACTATGCAGTTTTAGAAATCTCCGGGAATGGAGATAATTATGTGGATTCAGGTGAAACTATCTCTCTTGTTATTACCGATAAAAATAATGGACATGCATCAGTGAGTGGGGTTGTTTCACAGTTGCATACATACTACAATCAGGTTGCAATTTCAACACCCCAACTTAATATGGGCGTTGTGGCAGCAGGTGCCAATACACTTCCTACATATTCCATTTCTATTAATCCGTCTGTTCCTGATGGTACGCTTATTCCTTTTTATCATAGGATTTATGGCGGGAATACGCAATTGTTGGACACTTTTTATATTTTAGTGGGAAAAGCAATGGAAGACTTTGAAAGTAACAGCTTTACAACTTTTGCTTGGTCAAATGGATCTAATCCTTGGTCTATTACTACTTCAAATAAATATGAAGGAACTTATTCGGCAAGATCAAAACAATATTTGTCCAATTCAAGCACCTCAAACCTTTCTATAACATGGACTTCAACCATCAACGACTCAATATCCTTTTACAGAAAAGTCTCCTCCGAAGCAAATTATGACTTTTTCAAATTTTATATTGATGGGACGCTTATGGAATCTCTATCCGGTGAAGTTGCATGGAGTAGGACATCATTCCCTGTGGTTGCAGGTACTCATACTTTTAAATTTAGTTATGTAAAAGACCAAGGCGTTATCGCCGGATCGGATTGTGCTGTGATTGATTTTATTAAATTCCCTCCATCAGGGACAATTCCAATTAATACGACTCCCCAAGCCAGGGTTATTTTTACGAATGCAACTTTGAATTCAGGGATTACACCTGATAATAATGCGGCCTTATCTTTTGATTTGTCCCTTCAAAATACTGGAGATACTACTGCTTATGATGTTTGGTGTGAAGTTTCTTCACCGTCTAGTTATGTTTTGATGTCAGATTATTCAGATTCGACAATTAATTCATTGCAAGCAGGAACACCTTATAATTTTATTCCCAATTTTTCATTGCGGCTTGCCGATTTTATTCCGGATCAAACAGTTATTCCTTTTGTGTTTATTGTTCATTACGGATACGGAGATAGGGATTCAATTAATCTGCAATTAACTGCAAATGCACCGGTACTTGGTTTTGTGAATTATCAATTTAATGAAATAACCGGTAATGGAGATGCTTATGTTAATCCCGGAGAAGTTTTTGAAGTGAGTCTTGTTAATTCTAATGTGGGACATGCTCCCATAGCTCAAGTTAATTCGCTCTTTTCTTCCAATAATTCTTTAGTCTCTATTGCAAATCCACAGCAAAGTATTTCTTTATTAAATACCGGAGGACAAAGTACTCTTAATTACATGGTCACTTTCGATCAAAATCTGACAAATGGAACTTTGATTACATTTGAACAGCAGTTAACTAAAAATCTGTATCAATTAACTACTTCGTTTTCGATTCCAATTATAGACGAAACAGGAAATTCTATATCAGATTGGAAACAGGGAACAGAAATTTCCCTTTACCCGAATCCTACTTCTTCCACTTTGACGGTTAGGGCAAACGAGTTAATTAGTGCAGTGGAAATCATTGATTTAACTGGAAAAATAGTACAAACTCAATCAAACATTTTTAATGAGCAAGTTGTCTTGAATGTGAATTCTTTATCTTCAGGAATCTATTTTTTGAGGTTAATGAATCAACAAGAAGAAATATCATATAAAAAATTTATAAAACAACCTTAAGCATAATTTATGAAAAAAAGCATTTTTTGTCTTTTGGCAATTTTAGTTTTTGCCGGAAGTCACTTATTTAGTCAAACCACGGAACATTATTCTGTTTCTCAAAACGGCTATGATAAAATTAACCTTACTTTTTATGCGGGTAATTTGGAATCGGAAGAATTTGCACTTTCTGGACAACGCTATACACATGTTTCAATGGATGGCTATTACAATGCTACTCGAATTGGAAATCCTGCATTACCGGTAATGGTAAAAATGATAGAAATTCCCCTTTGCGATAGCGTTTTAGTAAGTTACACTTTCAGTAATCCAATCAATACTCAAATTTCAACTACAGCTCCTGTTTATCCTGCGCAGCCTTCCTACCCAAAGTCATACAAAGGAGAAAGAGAATTTGTGAAAAATAATAATACCTACCAATCGAATCAATTTTATGGCGAAAAACCGGTGGTGGTGAAGAAAACGGGCGTGATGAGAAATATGAATTTAGCTACAATTTATGTTTCCCCTGTTCAGTATAATCCTGTTTCCGGAGAAGTTGTTATTTATTCGCGTATTGATGTTGAAATAACATTTCTAAATGCAGATATTACTGCTTCCGAGCAAATGAAAAAATTGCATTCCAATGCGTTTTTTTCTCCTGAAAATGCTCCTGTGATTAATCCGATTCCATTGAGGGAAAAAGATGAAATCGCTTCTGCTCCCATTAAATATTTAATCGTTTCTCACTCTTCATTTAGAGGACAATTAGACGAATTTATTGCATGGAAGAAAAGAAAAGGGTATCTTGTTGAAGTTGGTTATACGGATGAAACAGCAGTTGGCGGTTCTGATTCTTCCATACAAGCTTATATCAAATCAAAATATACCGATGCTACTTTCGAAAATCCTGCGCCCACATACGTATTGCTTGTTGGGGATGTCGCCCAAATTCCCACAAAAACCGTTAGCGGTTCGGGATGGTTTTCCTCTTCTCACCCTTCGGATTTATATTACTTTACATGGACTACAGGAGACAATATTCCCGATTGCTATTACGGACGATTTTCTGCGAATAGCGTTTCGGAATTGACCCCTCAAATTGAAAAGACTTTAATGTATGAAAAATATACCATGTCTGACCCCTCTTATTTAGATAAAGCCGTTCTTATTGCCGGTACAGATGAGTCCTGGTCTCAAACCCATGCCGATGGTCAAGTTAATTATATAGCTACCAATTATATTAATCAATCTTACGGTTATTCTAACATTTATAAGTATAATTACAATTGCAGTTCACAAGCGACGACCATCAGAACCCAAATCGGACAAGGTGCCGGTTGGGTCAATTATACGGCACACGGTGATGTTACCAAATGGAGCGATCCTTCATTTACGGCAAGTCAGATTTCGGCTATGCAGAATGAAGGTAAGTACGGAGTGATGATTGGGAATTGCTGTCTGAGTAATAAATTTGATGAGACCAGTTTCGGAGAATCATTGGTAAGAGCCAATAAGAAAGGAGCATTAGCATATATTGGAGCATCTAACAGTACATACTGGGACGAAGATGTCTATTGGGCAGTGGGTGTTCGTAGTAACATTACCGCCAATATGGGGTATGACGCTTCCAATTTGGGTGTATATGATCGATTGTTTCATATTCATGGAGAGCCCTATGCTTCTTATTTTGTATCATTAGGTCAAATTCTGATGAGTGGAAATTTGAGCGTAGAAAGTTCTTCCAGTGAAGATAAAACCTATTATTGGGAGATATATCATTTAATGGGAGACCCCTCTTTAATGCCTTGGCTCACGCAACCCGAAACAATGAATGTAACTCATTCAGCAGTGCAAACAGGGATGACTTCCATTCAAGTCAATGCAGTTCCCTATGCTTATGTTGCTTTAACCAATAATTTGGAATTGGTTGCGGCTGCTTTTGCCAATAATAACGGACAAGTTACCCTTAGTTTTTCTGCTTTAAATGACCTCTCTCAGGTTGAATTGGCAGTATCTGCACAAAATTACAGAACCTATTTTAAATCATTAGGTAATGGGGCTTCCGAAATTCCCAATTATCAATTACTTGTAACGGTATTACCAAATCCTGCGAACAATCAAGTAACGGTCTCTTCTGACAATATTCTGAAAACTATCGAGATTTATGATGTTACGGGCAAAATAGTGCAACAAGTTTTTCCGGAATCCCAACAAACAATCAGCATCAATATGAAGGATCTTCGCTCGGGAATTTATTTCATGAAACTTATGGATCAAAATAATCAAATGACGGTTAAAAAAATTATCAAAAACTAATTGAAATGAAAAATACTTCTGAAGAGTTTGATATTGTTGGACAACAATGTATTGACATTTTTTCAAAAAAAACAATAGATTATGGTACGGCGTGGAGGATCTTAAGGGTATCTTCATTAACAGATCAAATATACATTAAGGCGCAGCGAATCAGAAGTATCGAACAAAAAGGAGTTAAAAAAGTAAACGAAGGAATTATCCCGGAATTTATGGGAATTGTCAACTATTCAGCCATGGCTTTGATTCAACTCGAAGTTGGGGTGGTAGAGACGATGGAAGAATTAATGTCTTCAGAAGAAGCAATTGGTTTGTTTAAAAAGTATCTTCAAAATGCCAAGGAATTGATGATGAATAAAAATCACGATTACGGCGAAGCATGGCGGAAAATGCGAATTTCTTCTCTTACCGATATTATTTTGATGAAGTTATTGAGAGTAAAACAAATTGAAGATAATCAAGGGAATACGATTGTTTCAGAAGGTTTGGATGCCAATTATTATGATATTATCAATTATGCCGTTTTTGCTTTGATAAGATTGGTTGTAGAGAAAGAAAAGGCAAGTTAGTTTTTGTTTATTAATAATTATATGTAATTAAATATTAAAATGATGAGAAAACAGAAAGAAGAAATTTGGGTGAAAGTATTAAGATTGTTATTGGCCGCTTTGTTTATTTTTTCAGGATTGTCGAAAGCCATTGACCCAATGGCCTCTGCCATTAAAATGGATGAGTATTTTATCTCTTTTGGAATGGGCTTTATGCACCCGTTTTCTATGTTTTTTGGTGTCTGTTTGAATATTGTTGAGTTTACCCTCGGCTTTATGCTGCTGTTCAGAGTCAAAGTGAAGTTTACCTCCATTATGTACATGCTTTTTATGGGTTTCTTCCTCATTCTGACTCTATGGCTCGCCATAGCCGAACATTTGGAAACTCATTTCGGGTATGATTTTGGCGTAGTGAAAGATTGTGGATGCTTCGGACAAGCAATTGAGATGACTAATTTACAAACATTCCTTAAAAATGTTGTTATTCTCATTCCGACTTTGATTGTATTTTTAAAGAGAAAGAGCATTCCCGATATTCATTTGACGGAACTTGGGAAGTGGTCTTTGGCGGCAATTGGGGTTATGTTGGTGTGTATCGTACAATGGTATTCATATCGCCATCTTCCAATTATTGATTTTAGTGACTGGAAAAAAGGAACACGTATTGATACGGTTTTTGTGGATCAGCCGGAAGAATTGATGACGGTTTACATCTATATGCGTAATGCAGACAGCACTTCAATCTCTTTGTCACAAGAGGAACTGCTCAAAATGTATGATGATAATGCGAATTTTGAAACCGAATATTGCTTCGTGGAAAGAAAAGACAGCATTATTAAACCAATACAAAGAGCCCCGTTGCAAGGATTTTCAATGATTGATTCTGCCGGAGGCGATCACTCTTTTGAGTTGTTAAATATTGAAAATAATAATTTTGTCTTAATCTTATTTATGCACGATTTAGATGAAGTAAATCTGAAAGGAATACAAGATGAAAATTTGCAAAATTTGATCTCCTTAAGTGAGAAGAATGGTTATTATTTCGTTGGCTTAACGAATTCTTCTACTGATAAAATCAAAGAATTTTCTCAAAAAAACAATATCAATTTTCCAATTTATACCCATAATATAGATCCGATCAAAGGGCCTTTTATGGTAAGAGATGCTGTGCGTTCCAATCCCGGATTGATGTTGATTAAGAATGGTGTTGTTCTGGAAAAATGGTCTTGGCGAGATTTTCCTGCTGATTTAGAAGGAATAAAATTATAACGATTTATGGGGGTCTGGTAAAATCCAACAGATTCTTCATTTCGCTTAGAATGAAAGCCTTATGCGTTATATAGAAAAGTAGAGGGGGCATTGTGGCTCTACCGCAATAAAATAGCTAGAGTTTTTTTCATAAAAAAACGGAGAAGTTCGCATGAAACTTCTCCGTTGAATGTTGCATTAAAAAACAGACAGTTATTCTTTGATGAATTTTCGGGTAGCAGTGCCTTTTTCACCGCTCAATCGGACAAAATAGATTCCGTTGGACAATTCTTTGACATCAACAACGGTCTTAGATTGTTCGATGGTTGTGGAAAAGATGGTTTGTCCTAAGTAGTTAAGCACTTCAAGGTGAGTGAATCCTTCGGCTTCAACGGTAAGATGATGCTTAACCGGATTGGGAGCAAGGAGGATTTGATATTCATACTCCTGAATACCACTTGCTGGACCGAACGAAACTTCTAAAAGAACATCCCCGCTCATAGGAGGAAATTGATACTGGGAAGCATTGCCGACACTATTGCCGTTGACACGAACATCCGACACTGTATTTCCGGAATTGGGGATAAATTGGAACGTAGGCGTTGTACCACAATCCACCGTAAATTGCTGGGAAGAACTTTCCTGCACATAATTCCCGTTATAGCTGACACTTCCTCCTGCCCCGACATTAACTACAATGGTGTAGGTCATAGCTTCGAAAGAGGCAACAATGGTATGGTTTGCATTAATATTGGTAAAAGTGTAGCTTGCTGCAGTTCCGATAGAGTTCCCATCGACAAGAACATCTGAAATTTGGTAGCAATTATCAGGGGTTATGGTATAGTTCTGGGTATTTCCTTGGGAGAAGGTTTGAGTACCGGCAGGCGTAATAGAACCTCCGGGTCCGGCAGATGAAGTAATAGTGTATGTTTGGGTAGCTGGAGAATTAAAGCTGACCGAGAGGCTTGCATTGCCCGTAATTGCAGTAAATTGGTAAGAGGCCGGCGTACCCACACTGGTGCCGTTCACCAACACGTCATTAACTTGATATCCATTATTGGGATGGAAAGTAAATGTGGGTTGGTCACCGCAATTAACTGTTATATTTTGGGTAGAACCGGCGGGAATGGTAACCGTTCCGTACGAAATGCTTCCATTGGCTCCGACCGTAACGGCAACTGTATAGGTAACCTGTGTAAAGATCGCTGAAATGGTATGATTGGCCTGAATAGAATTGAACGTATAGCTCGAAGGGGTTCCCACGGAGTTTCCATCCACAATCACATCGGCAATGGCATAGCAGGTATTCGGACTGATGGTATAGGTTTGGGAAGTACCGGAACTAAAATTATTAGTTCCATTGGGAGAAATCGTGCCACCATTTCCGGCAGAGGAGGTAATCACAAATGTTCCTACAGGAATTTGGGTAAATGAAACATTGAGTGATGCGTTTCCGCTAAGGGCAGGAAATTGATAACTTCCCGGGGTGCCAACACTGACGCCATTGGCTAATACATCTGAAATTTGATAGCCGTTATCTGGGTGGAAAGTAAACGTAGGTTGGTCACCGCAATTAACTGTTATATTTTGGGTAGAACCGGCGGGAATGGTAACCGTTCCATAAGAAATGCTTCCGTTGGCACCGGCGGTAACACTCACCGTGTAGGTAGTTTGAATAAATGAGGCCGAAATGGTGTGATTGGCCTGAATATTAGAAAAGGTATAACTATTGACTGCTCCTACGGAATTTCCGTCCACCAAAACATTACTCACTTGATAGCAATTATTGGGCACAATCTGATAGGTAGCATTGGCACCGGCATTATAAGAAGAGGTTCCGGTCGGAGAGATACTTCCTCCGGCGCCCGCAGTAGCCGTAACCGTATAGGTATTTACTCCGCCTGAAGCAAAAGTAACGTACATACAATAGGAATTATCCACCGCATCTTGTTCTGTCCATCCGGCATCCAAAGAGAGATAAATACAACACTCATAAGTTCCTCCAAGCAATCCGGCAGCAGCAATTTGTGCAGCCGTGAGGAAAGAGTTATACGTATAGGATTCGGCATCTCCAATATATAAAATAGAATCTGTATAATCCAAATAGCCGATTAATCCCGAATCAACGCCATTAAAACTAAATCCTATATAAAGTGTATCATTATAGTCATTTTGCGAAGGACTTGTTCCATCCCAATTATATAGATTAAAAACGGGAGAGAAATCCGATCCGTAATTCACGATCATGGAATCTATGTACATGGTCACATTGGAATCGACGAAGCCGATACCCAAGTCCACAGGGGTATTGACCACCGGAGCATTTCCGTCGACCGTAAGGGTAAGACAATCATTATTGCCGCTTAAAGACATATAAAAATGGTATCTTCTACCGGCTTCAAAATTAAAGTCATCACCCATAGCGGGGCTGCATTGACTGCTGGCAATATAAATTGAAGTAAAATCCGTACACCCCGGATTCAGGACAACATAATCGTAAATTCCGGCCGGAATTTGGATGGAATCCATTCCGTAATAAACCACATATGAGTCGCTGCTATTAGCATTCACAGGGAGCATATACTCGTATGCTCCGTAAGAACCTCCACAGGTAAAACCACCGGACATGTTGGTATATTCGAGCGCATCGGCATCCAATAAGATTTGGTAACCGGTATAATCCCCCCAAACATCGTAGGCTTCAAGTACAATCGTGGCATATCCCGGAGGAGGCGGAGGAGTAATATTCCCGGCTTCAATAGCAATATCGTCAAATTTGATGGCAAATTCATCGGTACTATTGTTATGTACAAAAGCAACATAAATGGTTTGTCCTGCGTATGCGGATAGAGAGACTGTTTTTTGCAACCATGGACCACGAGAAATCGTTTCTTGAAATATGGTCGTAAAATTGGCCGGACTGGTGCCTGATGTTGAGACTTTAATAGAATAATGTTCATCTGCCCAATCCTGATCTTGTGCCACCACCCAATAGGTCAGCGTCGCCCCTTGCGCCGGAATGGCAACAGCAGAGGTAATCAAATAATTGTCAGGGGTTAAAGCCATCACCGTATTATTATCATAAGAAAATGAAATAGCGGATTTATCTCCACTATGGGCTACTAAACTGTCGGTGCTAAAAGAAGCAACTTGCCATACATAGCCGTCCCCGTCGGCATCAACATTGAGCCATGTTGCAGGGATACCGTTTTCAAAACTTTCACTGAGGAGTGTTTGAGATTTAACATAAACCACAGATAAAAGAATCATCAAAATGAGAATTATTTTTTTCATAATTTCGATATTTAATAAATAAATATATTGATAAATAAAAAATATTAATGAGCCCAATCAAATTAATTGCGACAAATTTATATAAAAAATAAATACAAATCTCAAAATCAAAAAAATGATTTATATTAATTTGTTATTTTATGGATTAAAAAACGAGGATAGAAGTATAAGAGGGCGATAAATGTTAAAAATGTATTTAACAAACTAATCCGAAAAAAATCGTGAAACGGCTTAAAATGGGAGATTCGTTCTCCGGTAGGTGCATAAAAAACAGAAATGGGCACCGGGATGACCGGAACAAATCGCCATGCCATTTTTACCAAAATTTCCAATTCTGTTTCGTATCTATTGGTAAGAATGTGCATTTTTTTGATGTGAACCAGCGGATATAAACGATATCCTGATTGTGTATCGGGAAGTTTTTGGAGTGTATGGACATAAAACCAGAAATTGGAGAAACGATTGGCGAAGCTATTTTTCTTGGGCATATTTTCTTGTTCGAGGAATCGACTTCCAACCACCATTGCATCAGGGTATCTGGAAATAACTTCCAAAAAACGGGGAAGTTCTTCGGGGAAGTGTTGCCCATCCGCATCCAGCGTTATAGCGTATCGAAAGCCTTGTTTCACAGCTTGTTGAAAGCCAATTTTCAAAGCATGCCCTTTTCCTTTGTTGGGCGTATAGGACAATTTAACAATCTCGGGGAATCGTTCTAAGATCAGCTCGGTTTCATCGGTAGAACCGTCATTAACCACGATAATATAAGACGTCATTTGCAACACCTTTTCAATCACGGAAGGAAGGGTTCCTCCGTTATTATAGGTAGGGATAATGACACAATAATCTTTACGATTCATTACAGGGAACATTTTCAGCGAAAAACATCGACATTTTAGTAAAGACTTCACTTCCTGCTCCGATTTCCACCATCACTTTTGGTTGATCTTCTAAACGTTCTTTAATAATAAAGTGGAAAACGAGATTAGGATGAACCGATGGTTCAATGATATTGAGAAATTTCATTGATTTGATTTGACGAATATCAAGAGGTTGTTTTTCATGAATTTCCATCAATTCGCGGGCAATTTCCAGCAAACAAGCACCCGGGGTAATCGGTCGTGAAGGGAAATGACCACGGTATATATCCGTATCTTTATTCAAATGAATCTCATAAAAAAATTCAAATTCATTAATGGTACGGATTTCCTTTATTTCGTATAAATCGTCTCTTAACATAAAATAATTAATCAATCTTAAATTTATTGGATGAAAGTGCTATATTTTTTTGCACATTCAGAAAGGTAAATTTGGTCACATCTCCACCGGATTCGTTCATTACCATTTGAGTAGCTAAAAGTGTTGCATTGTCAAGATAGAGTTCTATCGTGGAAATCAGTTTTTTTATATTCTTATCAACGGGGATCAGTTTAACCATGATTTGCTTTCCACCGGTATAATATTCAATCGTAAAATTTGAATTCTGTTGCAATCCTTCTCCGCTGATGGTTCCGATAATCAATTGGCTCATCGTTTTAAGAGTTCTATTGGTATTGGCATTGAACTGCGATGTTCCTTTTTCGTTTTTTAAATATATTTTTTGATTATTAAAGATGAAAATATACGGATCCGGAGCCACATATTCCCATCGAAGACAATTGGGATTTTTATAATACATTTTCCCGTTCGACTTTTGTACCTCCGTCAAGAAAGAGAGTTTTTTTTCTTGGACGAAGTCACATTGAAGAGAGGAGACTTGAGCCGAAGCAGCGGCTATTTTCTTCGCCATAGATAATTTTTCCGTTCCTGAGAGCAGTTTATAGTTTTTGGGTTGTGCCATGATAAGGCATCCGAGAAAAGTCAAACAAAATAGAACAATGATTCTTTTCATGATGGGAATTATTTAACTACAAAAAAGACGCCAATCATAATAATGAATACCCCAATCCAACGCGTTAGAGGAATTGCTTCGTGAAAAATAAATTGAGCAGCAAAAAGTCCGATGACATAGCTGATACTCAACAATGGGTAAGCGATGCTGAAATCGAAGCGTTTCAAAACATACATCCAAATAATCATTCCGGCAAGGGCACACACTCCGGAGGCAGCAAATTGCCAGGTTGTGAAAACGGTTTTAAAATAGCACCATGCCCATGTAAATTTCCCGAAAGAGGTAACAGCAATTTTCAAGAACGTTTGTGCAGCAACAAGCAATACGCTCTGAATTAAAACCAAAACAATCAGCAACCACATGATGATAACAAAATTAACGAATGATTTTTATTTTGATATTGATTGTATAGAAGTACTTTTGACAAAGGTTTTGTGGGAATGTTATTTATTTTCTGGCACTCCGGCACCTCATTATTCTTAATACAGGAGGTGGCACTCCAAAGTCCGAAAGCCGATGCCGTAAAGAACTCCCCTGAAAGGTTTTTATAGACTGCCTGCAGCGTTTGAGGAAAGAGCATTTTCGACACATTATCATAAAGCCCGTCATAAACTTCATCGCCACTTTTTCCGGTCATAAAGAGATCAATATCTTGTGGGGTCAAATGATGTTCTTCTAAGAATTGTGTGATAAAACGGCACACATCTTCATCATTGTTAAGTTTATAACCTAACGACATTCCATCGAGACGTGCAAGAGCATTTTCTGCATTATCGGCAAACATAAAAGACAAACTACCTTCTCCGGAAAATGTCCCTATTCCGGGCGTATTAACAATATTCAAACTATCCTGCACCGAATCTCTCCAAAAGCCGAGTTTTTTCAATTGTTGAAAATAGGTCGGTGTCAGCTCGTCATAGCCCCCCACTAAAGCAGATTTGATTTGACCGCTCAACAGAAGCAAATAAGCATCCCAAAGAGCCATCTCAAAAGAGACGCCGCGATGGGTATATGTATTATTGTATGAATGACATTTTAGATAAATGGCAATTTGAGAACTGATGGTATTATGAGTAGATTGGATAAAATAGGTTGGTTGCAGGAACTTTTCTTCATTTTCAATCATTGCGGAGAGAAATTTTTCGGTATCTTCGATACAACCCAATCCGGTACCGGAGATAATCGCTTCGGGAACAGCAATGCCGGATTGTTCTACTGCGGTAAGAGAAGAAGCAATAGCCCTTTTGATAATACGGCTCATACGTCTCAATTGCAGGGGATTGATAAAATCTTTGAAATTGGGTTCTATGCAACGTATATAAGGTTCTGAATAACTGACCGGGGCATCAATGAAATTTTTTCCGAGCGTATCCTGAATGGATATATTGCCCATTCCTTTAATATATATAGCCATTTGACAATATTTATTTCTTATATTTAGAAAAAATAATAGAAGAATTATTTCCTCCGAAACCAAAAGAATTATTGAGAACATAGTTCATCTCTACATTTTCCGTTAATTGTTCAACGGGTTTAAAGGAGAGTTGTTCCATTTTATTCTTAAAATTGAGATTAGGTGGTAAAAAACGGTAATTCATCGCCAAAATTGAAATCACGGCTTCGACGCTTCCCGCAGCGCTGGTGGTATGACCGGTGTAAGATTTGGTAGAACTGATCGGCGGGATATGACTTCCAAAAACCTGCATCACGGCATTTCCTTCCGATTCATCGTTATTTGAGGTTCCAGTGCCGTGTGCATTAATGTAGTCAATCTCTTCAGGCTGTAGTCCGCTCATGGACAAAGCTGCCTGCATGGACAAGACTGCCCCTTTTCCATCGGGAGAAGATGCTGTTTGATGAAAAGCATCGCAACTATTTCCCCATCCCGAAATTTGACACAACGGATTTTGTTTCCTGAGTGCAAGCGATTTTTCATTTTCAAGGACAAGGTAGGCTGCTCCTTCCCCAAGATTTAACCCCGCACGGGTTTCATCAAAAGGACGACACAGATGTTGGTCTAAGATCATAAGTGTATTAAACCCATTCAGGTGGAACTTGCTCAGACACTCTGTTCCTCCGGCAATCACACAATCGAGCAAACCGGCACGAATCATGTTCGTTGCCAGAATAAGCGTATTAACGGCTGAGGAACAAGCGGTAGAAGTGGTAGAAACAAAATCGAAATCATCAAGATAGTCTGCGATTTTTTCGGTACATGCGCCGCAATCGTGGGCTGCAATGTAGGGAGTATACTCATTACTATCCGGATTAATAAAATCATTATAAAATTGCTCACTTTTCTCCATTCCACCGACGGTAGTACCATTAATAAAACCGATACGAAGCCCTAATTTCTTGCAATTGTCCATTTGGGCAAAATTATACGCCTCTTGTGCGGCCTTGATTCCAAGCAAAGAGGTGCGTGTAACGATTTCTTGATCATTCAATTGAAGCATTTTCTTCAATTCCTGATCGGAAAAAGGTACTTCAGAACACGGTAAATGGTCATGAACCGTTTTCAGGTGTGAGATGGCTCCTACACCCGAATGTAAGTTCTTCAACGCATTAAGCGTTTCTTCGACATTCTTTCCTATTCCGGTAATAATGCCTAAACCCGTAACAAAAACATTTTGTGCCATAGGCTGTTAATATTGTTTGGCGTAATTAGGTGTATGATTGGAGCGTATGCAAAGATTTTGCTCGTGGAGAATATATTCCTACTTTCTGTTCGCTTGAATATATTCGGCCATAGTTCTCACAGATTTGAAAATCTCTTTTCCCTGGGAAGGGTTTTCCAATTTAATTCCATAGTTTTTCTCCATCAACACTATCAATTCCAAAGCATCTATGGAGTCAAGTCCCAATCCTTCTCCAAATAAAGGAGCATCATCTGCAATATCCTCAGGAGTAACATCTTCCAAGTTCAAAACTTCAATAATTTCTTTTTTTAATTGTAACATTAACTCTTCCATATTTGTTTCTTTGATTTAAGTTTAGAGTTCTCTTTTTTTAAATTTAAACGGCAAAAATAAGAAAAAAAACAATGTCAAACACAATTTAATTTCTCTTATTTTTGCATCGGTAATCTAAAATATCTTACTTTTGCAATCATAATCTCTAATTCATGCCTACATCAAATCTAAAACAAAAAACAACCCATGGAATGTTATGGAGCTTTATTGAGAAGCTTTCCATCTATGGAATTCAGTTTGTAATAGGTCTTTTTGTTGCCAGAATCCTGATGCCTTCGGATTACGGGTTGGTGGGAATGTTAGCGATATTCATGTCTATTTCGACAGTTTTTATTGACAGTGGCTTTTCAAGGGCACTTATTCAGAAACAAGAACGAACAGAGATTGATTTTTCAACGGTTTTCTATTTCAATCTTTTCATATCGGCAATATTATATGGAATTTTATATATATCGGCACCATACATAGCTCAGTTTTATCATGAACCGCAATTAACACTTATCACTCGTATATTAGCACTCAACTTTGTCATTCAAGCCTTTACAATGGTACAGTTGACAAAATTGAGCATTAATATGGATTTCAAAAGCAAGGCCATCATCAATACTTTTTCGGTACTTCTGAGTGGCGTCGTTGCATTGGTAATGGCTTATCAAGGATATGGGGTCTGGGCACTTATTGCACAAACATTATCCAAAACGGCACTAACTCTATTTTTAATATTATTTATCAAAAAATGGGTTCCAAAACTTGTTTTCTCTCTTGATTCCTTCAAGAGTTTATTTCGGTACGGGTCAAAATTATTGGCAGCCGGCGTTCTTGGAACTATTATCAATAACTTGTACACCATCTTAATCGGACGTTTTTTCACGGCAAAGGAGGTGGGTTATTATGCTAAAAGTGTCTATTTCACAAATGTATTGTCGGCAACAGCAACAGACGTTCTTCAGACGGTTACATTTCCGGTGATGAGCAGTGTTCAACATGAGGAGGAACGATTGTCAAACATCTACCGAAAATTGATCCGCTTAACGATGTTTGCCGTAATTCCATGTATGATAGGATTTGCCTTGATTTGTGAACCTTTCATTCGTCTTTGTCTTACAGAAAAATGGATGCCGGCAGTTCCTATCATTCAATGGCTCTGTATGGCACGCATTTTCACACCTGTCAGTGTCTTAAATATCAATTTATTAAATGCAAAAGGATATTCCGGCATGGTGCTGAAGTTGGAATTAATCAAAGCTCCTTTGATTATCGGCACCTTGGCCTTTACTATTCAATATGGATTGGAAGCCGTAGTCATCGGACAGGCAATTGTGTCTTTTCTCTGTTTCTTCATCAACGCATACATCCCTGGAAAAATGGCAAATTACGGAGCTTTTCAACAAATGAAAGATATGGGGCCTACCTTGTTGGCAACCGCAGGGATGACCGCTGCCATCTTGCCTATTATTCTCTTTGTCCCTTCCGATCTGTGGCAACTTCTTTTGAGCATTCCTATAGGTGGATCAGTATATTATTTGCTCTCTTTAGCTCAAAAAACCGATGAAATTAAAGAGGTGAATACCCTTTTATACAATCTTATCAACAAATATTTTCGAAAAAAATAGAGTCCCAAAATAGCTCTATCATTATCAGAAATCAGCTATTTTCCAACGACCTTGAATCTTTTCCAAGAAAATAACGGTTGTTTCTTCATTATTTTCGTTATCCTCGGACAATGTATAGAAGCGAACTTTAGCAGTTGCTTTGGTTTGAGTATCATCGTAATTAATATCTTCTACTTGAATTCGATTTTTACGAATATGTTTCAGAATTGCCTTTCTTTTTTCCGGAGTAAAACCGTTTTCAATCAATGTGATTTTTTGAACCATCAGCGGATTGCAATATTGCTTAGTTTTTTCGAAATCAAGATTTTGATATGAGAGGTAAAAATCGGTTACGGTCTCCTTCACAGGATCACTCTTACATGAGACAAACAATATTAATATCAATGAAAAAAATACTAAAACAAACTTATTCATGGGTAATATCTTTTTATATAACTCAAGACCAAAAAAACACTCTGATGATGAGAAAAACACCCAAACAAGCAATGACGAGTCCAACAATTCTATTAATCAAGAAAATAACTTCGGGGGTGAGAATTTGCTTAATTTTTCCGGCAAAATAACTTTTTAACATATCCATCGAAAAAACTGTAATTAAAATAAACAGTAAGAAGAACACTTGTTCTTTAAGAACTACACCTGAATAGGGAACAATACCGAGCCACAGCAACCACACAAAAGGATTGGAAACATTGAGTGCAAATCCTTTAGCGAGGTATTTTATCCTCTTATTCTCTCCATTTATTTCTTCCCCGTTAGGACATTCTTTTAGGAGTAAAGATTTCGAAAGTTGAGGATTAAGATCTGATTTCATATTCAAAAACGTATAACCGCCAAAAACAATCAGAATAATTCCCCCCACAATTCCCATTACCAATTGGGCAGTTTCATTATTTTCCATCAATCCTGCAATGCCGAACAAACACAGTGCCACTAAAAAAATATCACTCAAAGAAATGCCAAAAGCCAAAAATAAACCGGCTCGAAATCCACGCGAAATGCTGGTCTGTATGACAGAAAAAAAAGCAGCTCCGGGCATAATCGACAGAAGTAAACCTATAGGAATTGCTTTAAGGAGAACGGCTAACATTCAATATATTTTTTAAGATTGCAAAAATACAATTTTTCACTATATCCGTCTTAATAAAAATAGGAAAATCAAAATCCCTCTCACAAAACAATCAAATGCCATAGAAAATCAAAATACCCACTCTGCTATTATTCATATAATCAAATTCCTCCGAAGTAACTTAATCCGCTTATAGCTATTTATCGGCTTTTAATTAAAAACAAAGTTTTTTTTAGTTATTTTTATTCGGAGAACAAGCAGAAATGTGATAAAAAAATTGTATTATTGCAACGCAATAAACGAGAAATTAAGAACAATTCATATTAATCACTTAAATAATAAACATTATGGCGTTCAGAGGAACTTTAGTCATTGACATCGAAAGGTGCAAAGGATGTGCCGTTTGTACAACAGGATGTCCCAATAAGTGCATTGCACTTTCCAAAATGGTAAACAAAAAAGGATACAACTATCTTGAAATGATCAACGAAGAGGCGTGCATCGGCTGTGCCAATTGCGCCGTTATCTGTCCTGACGGGGTACTTACTGTCTATAGGGTTAAAATTTAGAAAGTGTCAATACAATAACAAATTAAAATTAAACATATAAAATGGCAAAAGAATTAAAATTAATGAAAGGAAACGAAGCGGTTGCAGAAGGTGCAATTCGCTCGGGTGTGGACGGCTATTTCGGCTATCCCATCACTCCTCAGTCTGAAATTTTGGAGCACTTGATGGCAGAACGCCCCTACGAGAAAACAGGAATGGTTGTCCTTCAAGCTGAAAGTGAAACTGCCTCCATCAACATGGTTTACGGAGGTGCAGCATGCGGTAAAAGGGTTATGACCACTTCTTCCAGTCCGGGAATCAGTCTCATGCAAGAAGGAATTTCTTACATCGCCGGAGCAGAACTTCCGGCATTGGTAGTTAATGTCGTACGCGGTGGTCCAGGTCTCGGAACCATTCAACCCTCACAAGCCGACTATTTCCAAACTACCAAAGGTGGTGGACACGGAGACTATCGCTTAATTACTTTAGCCCCAGCTTCCGTTCAGGAAATGTACGATTTTGTGGAATTAGGCTTCGAATTGGCTTTTCGCTATCGAAACCCCGCTATGATTTTATCTGACGGTGTTATCGGACAAGTTATGGAAAAAGTAGAAGTTACGGATTACAAACCTCGCTGGACAAATGAATACATCGCTAAAACATTCCCATGGGCTGCAGTAGGAAAACCGGCTCACCGAAATCATAATATTATTACTTCTCTTGAATTGGATTCCTTAAAACAAGAACAAGTAAACATCAGAATACAAAAGAAATACAAAGAGTGTGAAGCGAAAGAGGTACGTTACGAAATGATTCAGTGCGAAGATGCCGAATATTTGTTCGTTGCCTACGGCTCATCTGCCCGTATCTGTCAGAAATCTATTGAACTGGCACGGAAAGAAGGTATCAAAGTGGGACTTTTGCGTCCGATTACCTTATGGCCTTTCCCGAGCAAAATTCTTAAAGAACTTTCCAAACAGGTAAAAGGAATCTTGAGCGTGGAAATGAGCGCCGGACAAATGATCGAAGATGTTAAACTGGCGGTTGAATGCAAATTGCCGGTAGAACACTTTGGCCGTTTTGGTGGCATCATCCCCACTCCAAGCGAAGTTCTCGATGCATTAAAAAAACAGATTTTGTAATTTAAATTATGATAAACATGACAAGAGAAGACATTATAAAACCCGAAAATTTAGTATATAGGCGGACCCCGGTGCTGACAGACAATGTCATGCACTATTGTCCGGGTTGCGGACACGGTGTCATTCACCGCATCATTGCCGAAGTGGTGGAAGAAATGGGTATTCAGGAAAATACCATTGCCATTGCTCCCGTAGGATGTTCCGTATTGGCCTACAATTATTTTGAAATAGACTGCATCGAAGCAGCACACGGAAGAGCTCCGGCATTGGCTACCGCCATCAAACGACTCTATCCCGAACATTTCGTATTTTCCTACCAGGGCGACGGCGACCTTGCTGCCATTGGCACCGGTGAAACCATTCACACCTGCAACCGCGGTGAAAATATTACCATGATTTTCGTAAATAACGGAATTTATGGAATGACCGGCGGACAAATGGCCCCCACCACATTAAGCGGAATGAAAACCGCTACTTCCCCCTTCGGAAGAGATACCGAAATTATGGGAAATCCTTTGAATATCACGGAATTAATCGCTAAATTACCCGGAGCATATTACGTAACCCGCCAGGCAGTTTATACCCCGGCATTGGCCCGCAAGTGCAAAAAAGCCATCCGTCAAGCTTTTGAAAATCAAAAACTCAAAAAAGGAGTATCCTTCGTGGAAGTGGTTTCCAATTGCAACTCGGGATGGAAACTTGCTCCGGTCAAAGCCAACGAATGGCTCGAAGAAAATATGCTCAAATATTATCCGCTCGGAGATCTTAAAGTTCCGGAAGGGAAATAGGTCAACGCAATAATATTTTGAAAATCAAATTGATATTAAATTAAAAAAACAATACAATGACAGAAGAAATAATTATAGCAGGTTTTGGCGGTCAAGGAGTACTCTCCATGGGTAAAATTCTCGCATATTCCGGAGTAATGCAAAATAAAGAGGTCAGCTGGATGCCCTCTTACGGACCGGAAATGCGCGGAGGAACTTCCAATGTTACCGTCATCATCAGTGATGAACGTATCAGTTCCCCCTGCTTAAACCAATTCGATACGGCCATCATCCTCAATCAACAATCGATGGATAAATTCGAAAATTCGGTAAAACCGGGTGGCGTACTTATTTATGAACCTAACGGCATTACAGAACACCCGACACGGAAAGACATTAATATTTATCAGGTGGCAGCCACCGACAAAGCCGCAGAAATCGGAATTATGAAGCTTTTTAACATGATCGTCTTAGGCGGATTTTTAAAGCTAAAACCCATCATCAATCAGGAATTCCTGAAAAAAGGATTGGAAAAATCACTCCCCGAAAGACATCATCATCTCATTCCCGACAACATCAATGCTGTTGAAATCGGAAAAGAATTATTAAAACCCATTCAAGTCCTTTAATAATTAAAATGATATAAGTAAGAGGTTGTTTTTTCGGAAGCAACCTCTTTTTTTTTGAAAAATATTTTTGTATTGAGCTTGGGAGTTGGGAAATGAGTAGCTATTCAAAGGTAGTGTCCCAAAAAGTGTGTATGGTATAAGTTCATTTTGTATTTGCAAAGTTCTTAATTTTGATCAACTTCTTCAATTTACTGCCATGACACAAAGATTTTGCCGTTTGATGCAGTACTATCCCAAAAAATCAGGACAAGGAATCTGTTTGCAACGCTTGATATAGTATTTCTATCGGGTGGAAAGCAATCTCTCC
>JAKIZI010000129.1 GCA_022708105.1 Bacteroidota bacterium | reverse complement strand
TTTTTTACCCTACACCTGTCTCAAATCTCACACTTTCTCTCTTGTCAAATAGCTTCTTACTTTAAGCCTCAGCCCTCTTCGGACTGGACTTAAAAATCAATTCTCAATTAGCAGGGTGAATATAAAACATATTAAAATATTAGGCAAGTAAAATTTAATATTTTAATTAAAATTTTTTATCATCGGTTGCCACCAAAAATGACCCAAAGTTTATTCAATGAGTATGAAATCAAATCATCATTTGCGGAGTAGCTCGAAACGGTGGCTTCGATACGGGCTTACGCCCAACTCAGCCACCGGGCTCAATACAGGCTTACGCCCAACTCAGCCACCGGGCTCAATACAGGCTTACGCCCAACTCAGCCACCGGGCTCGGTACAGGCTTTCGCCCTACTCAGCCACCGAGATCGGTACGGGTTTACACCCTACTCAGCCACCGAATAGGGACAGTTGCTGAGTAGAGTAGCCCGCCAGGATCGACGAGTAACTCTATTCGGTTGCTGAGTAGCCCGTTAGGGCGTACCGAAGCAACCGCTTGTTTCTTACCCGATTTTTCTCTTTAATATCCCCGCTAAAACATCTAATAGTTGGATAATGAACCCCGAAAGGAGAATAAAATTAGATAATTGTAAAAAAATCATTCATTATCATAATTTCTTGTCTAATTTTCTGACATTAAATAATTTTTGATTTAGGTGAACAATAACAAAATTGGGAATTTATTATGATCTGGAATACTGAAATTGAAACCGCTGATAGAGCAAAATTAAACAATATTCAATCAGAAAGGTTACTAACATTAATTCGTAGAGTTTATAATAATAATGATTTTTATCGAGAAAAATTCAAAAAAGCTAGAGTTAAGCCAAGCGATATAAAAAGCATAGAAGACATTGTAAAATTACCCTTTACATCTAAAGTTGAAATGATAAACGGGTATCCCTACGGTTTATTAAGCGTCGATAAAAAATACGTCGTAGAGATACATAGTTCTTCGGGAACAACCACAAAACCAGTAT
>JAKIZI010000128.1 GCA_022708105.1 Bacteroidota bacterium | reverse complement strand
GTCTATTAAGTGGTTCGAGTGACTTTCCCAAATACTCAAGGCCGGTTTCAGCATTTAGAAGACTTGTCTTGTCGATGAAAATCCTTGGCAAGGGGGGTATTGGCCGCCCCATAAGCCTCTTTCTTACGACAACGGGCAATCCAGGCACCACTTTTACCTTGATCGACGCCTTACCTGAGGAGTCGGAAAGCCTTAGCGCTGTTTCATTGCGTAGCGAGGCCTGAATTTTTGTCTTATAGTCCTTTGCTGCTTTCTCGATACGCAACTTTATATCAGGATCCTGCTCAAGAAGAAGAGATTCTAGTCCCCTCTCAATATCCCCACCGTGCTCCTCGAAAATATCGCCTGGATTTCCTGAATAGTAACCTTCCCCGAAAAGCATATTGTCCATTCCCATCAGTTGTTCCTCAACATTTCCAATCAGCCACCCTGAAGAGTACGTGCAGTTTCATTGTCGTTGATCTGTTTCCGCCGAACGAAAAAATCACCCGGAGCGTAGCGATCGGGTGTATTGATTTTGTTAGGCTAAAGTAAAATATAATCACACATTTATATTATTTTTCAAACACCAGTCTCTGATCTTATTATATTCAGCATCATCAATTATATTTGTCTGCTTCTCGTTGGGGAATATGCCATTATCAATTTCATTTTGATATTGCCGAATTGTTTTAATCATTAATTCTCTTACATTGATATATACTGGGGAATGTTTGAATTTTCTTTCATTAATTCCAAGTAAATCATATATTATTAAAACTTGGCCGTCACAATACTTTCCTGCTCCAATACCAATCGTAGGCATAGATACGTTTTCTGTAATGATTTTGGATATTTTTCCGGGAATTTTTTCTAGTATTATTAAATCTGCTCCGGTTTTATCTAATGACATTGCACCATTTAATAATTCAATTGCTTCAGAGAATAACTTACCTTTTGCAATTTTACCTTGCATCATTCTTGCCTGATCATGTTGAGGATTTAATCCTATATGGCACATAACGTTGATTTTATTTTCCTTCAATG
>JAKIZI010000127.1 GCA_022708105.1 Bacteroidota bacterium | reverse complement strand
TGTGGAATTTATCCGGACCAATGTCCGCAAATAATTTTATAAAGGAGAGAAGATGAAAGTTCTGAAAATTGACCATATCGGCATTGCCGTAAAAAGTATTGATGAGGCGAAAAATTTATACAGCGGGCTTTTGGGATTAAATCATGAAGGCAGTGAAACCGTCGCGGAGCAGAAAGTGACCACGGCTTTTTTCCCGGTGGGGGATACGGAAGTGGAACTTTTGGAGCCAACTTCACTTGATGGGCCCATCGCTAAATATATTGAAAAGAATGGTGAAGGAATTCAACACATCGCTTTCCGCGTGGAAAATATCGAAGAGGCTCTGGCCGAACTAAAAACCAAAGGAATTCAGCTAATTGATGAAAAACCCCGCCGCGGCGCTGGCGGCGCCAAAATCGCTTTTCTGCATCCTAAATCCACTTTTGGGGTGTTGGTTGAACTTTGCGAAAAGTAAGAATGACGTCTTTTTGTTTGAAAATGTTAGTCTTTTATTTTAGTGAGTTCACCTACAAAGCTATAACGAAAAAATCACCCGGAGCGTAGCGATCGGGTGTATTGATTTTGTTGGGTTTTTCTATAAAAGTGTTACCCATTTACCCCTGGACAATCTGTTACCTATCTCCCCGTTCGCTCATATGGCATTCCACAATCTTTTTGGCCTATTTCAAATCTAGCAATTTCAACCCCGTCATTTCCTGAATATGTATAGACATATATAACACCGTATTCCAGAGATGATTTCATTTCAGAACACGCCGCAACGGTAACTTTTGGTTGGAGATTTTTGTAAAGCCAATTAGCGTCAATATTGTTTGAAGTATAGTTGGGAAAAGTGTATTGATAAACGAAACGAAGTCCTGGTCCGACAGTAGCTCTATCTAAGCGAGTTTCGTTATCAATCATAATAGGGGCCTTTTTGTTTATTTCGTTTGCCCCAATTGTCAAACCTTCTATCAACTTTGTCTCAACTTCTTGTTGCGTTGGAGTTGAGGGTGCCGATACAATTTCCCAAGCCTTTTTGCCGACAA
>JAKIZI010000126.1:676-1029 GCA_022708105.1 Bacteroidota bacterium | reverse complement strand
TCTCGCAACATTGCGGCGTGAAGTTCAATACCTTTTTTAGTGATAGGATGAGACTCAGAATGCAAACACTTATCTATCTCAGGAAGAAGTTCCTTTAATTCTAATGTGTCCGCCATAGCCGCGGCTTTCTCCCGCACGCGTTTCCCTTTGTCATAAAGAGCTTTTCTTAGAAGCTCTATGGTAAATTCGCGTGGCAAATCATTATTCAATGCGGCAATCATTCGGAATCGTTCGTTCTCTTTACGCGCGCCTAATACGATTTCTCTAATAACAGACTGGGCAGTCAGATTATTAACTGCCAGACGTACAAGCATTTCTGTGCCGATGTCAAAAGCAACAAGATATGGGCTTTT
>JAKIZI010000126.1:0-631 GCA_022708105.1 Bacteroidota bacterium | reverse complement strand
GAATTTCAAAGGTATTTAAAGCTTCATTTGCAAGTTGTTTACGGTCAGATGGAACTTTGCGCGAATTAATCCAGTCTCTATAAATGGCAACAGGGATCTTCATCTCTTATATTCCTTGACCACAACGAAAAGCTAAGCCGGAGCCGCGAAGCGGCGATCGGCTTTAGCGCCTTGATAATAGTTATGGCCTTCCGGATGTAGGGTTGCCTCCTTGGATTGTTGAGAATATAAGAAGTTTTCCGGAACTCCAACTCTCAACAAAGAAAGGAGGCAATATGAACTTCTACAACCGGCAACACCAGTATTACTGCGGCATCGATCTGCACGCCAGAAAAATGTACGTCTGTATTTTGGATCAAAAAGGAAAAACGATGGTTCATCAAAATATTAACACGGAACCCGAAGCGTTTCTCCAAAGCATCTCTCCCTATATGGAGGACATCGTCGTTGGCGTTGAATGTGTATTCTGCTGGTACTGGGTGTCGGATTTGTGTGCCAAACACCAGATACCTTTTGTACTCGGACACGCATTATACATGAAAGCCATCCACGGAGGAAAGACAAAAAATGATAAGATTGACTCTTATAAAATCGCCTTGCTGCTGAAAGGCGGAAATTTCCCGACAGCCTA
>JAKIZI010000125.1:671-1030 GCA_022708105.1 Bacteroidota bacterium | reverse complement strand
TACCAAATTTTCAGTGCGCAGCACCATTCCTTCATTTTCCATAAAAAGTGTTTCTAAAAAATCACAAATACGCAGAGTGTTTTTGTATGACTGTTTTTAATTTTTAACCGGTGTTTTCGGAAAAAATATCCAAAACAGTATAGCTACCACAAGAGCATATGCAGCGAAAATATACCAAGCAGTTTGCCAACCTTGCCAAACTTCCATCGCCTGATTATATACAGCTTCCACTCCATTTTCGAGACTGGCAAGAAAATCCCATTTTTCTTTGCTGACAACCGGAACACATTTGTTTACAACACCTTGTGCAGCAAGTGTGCCAATGGTTGCTCCTACACCGTATGTCATCATCATAAACA
>JAKIZI010000125.1:0-648 GCA_022708105.1 Bacteroidota bacterium | reverse complement strand
GCTTGTTTCTTGGTCAACATACAAAGCACCGGAAATATTAAAGAAGTCGAAGGCAAAGCCATAAACAATGCAACTTAATACAAACATCCAAACGCCGCTACCCGGGTCGCCTGCACCAAACAAAGCAAAACGAAGTACCCATGCAAACATAGCTATCAGCATCACATTTTTAATACCGAATCTTTTAAGGAAAAAAGGAATAAAAAGAATACAAAGTGCTTCGCTGATTTGCGAAATGGAAATCAATATATTGGAATGTTTTACACCAAAAGAGTTAGCCCATTCCGTAAAATGACCAAATGACCCAAGGAACGGATTGGCAAAGCCGTTGGTAATTTGCAAACTAACACCAAGACACATTGAAAAAATAAAGAAAAGTGCCATTTTCTTTTGTTTGAATAGCGAAAAAGCGCGTAAGCCAAGTGCTTCTACTAGCGACACTTTGCCAACGTTTTTCTTAATGTCGCAATTGGGCAACGTAAGCGAATAAGCAGCTAACACAATGCTCAAACTACCACTCACCACAAACTGCCAAGCCGTAGCTTGTAAGCCAAACAAATCGACGCACCACATCATGGCAATAAAGCCAATAGTGCCAAACACACGAATAGGCGGAAAGTCTTTTACTGTATCGAGATTAGCTTTTAC
>JAKIZI010000124.1:411-1037 GCA_022708105.1 Bacteroidota bacterium | reverse complement strand
AAATCTTGGAATATATACTTTCTCACAATGCTAACACAGCGCTCAAAGATAAAAATGGTTGGACAGTATTGGAAAACAGTCTCTATTATAAAAACATTGACATGGTGGCATTAATTAGAAAAAAAACTGATTGGAAACAAAATATTTCTCCTTCAACCTTTGGCGATGCGTTTGACGAAGCGTTAAGAAGTCCTTCCTGCTATAAACCAGCAAATGGTATGTTTGATGTCTCTTCTGATAAAGAACATGTCTATAAAATAGCTATTGATGATTGTAATCATATTGTTGTTCCCAGTAGAAGAGGACTTTTATTAACCACTGGCGTTGGTTATGTCGCTGGACTTGCTATTGACGCAGTAACAGTAAAAGAGAAATTTATCAATTGCATGGAGAAGATGGGGTTTAAATGTATAAATAATTGTTCAAAATAGTTTTTTTGCACCATCCTGTTGGCTCTTGCCATAAGAAAAGATCGCTAACCCGTCGCTAGAGACGATCGCAGCCCGCTGGGCTGCTCCGGCTCAGCTCGTCGTTGGCCAGTTGAAATATAATGAGGAAGCTGGTACATGAAGCCCATGAATATAGATGACATACTGAAGGATTTAACTGAGCGTGCCGGCTCGGCT
>JAKIZI010000124.1:0-401 GCA_022708105.1 Bacteroidota bacterium | reverse complement strand
TGTGGCCCACTATTGGAAAACGCGTGCAGGACAGAGGGACAAGCAGAGGCTTGGCGGAACGGCCGATCAGGGGCTGCGTAGTGCTGTGACAGGCGGCGCTCAGATGAATGGTTTTATTGACCTTTTTACGGAATTTATTGTCGCGGTTGGCATACCCGAGCAATGTGTATTTCGTAAACGGGCTGTTGAATTGCCGGGATTCTTTCGTCCTACCAAAGAATGGGATCTGCTTGTCGTGCGGGAAAACAAGCTTCTTGCTGTGATCGAGGCGAAATCGCAAGTCGGCCCCTCATTCGGCAATAACTTCAACAACCGAACTGAAGAAGCCATGGGAAGTGCTCTTGATCTGTGGACGGCCTACCGAGAGCGAGCGTATCTTGATAGTCCCCAGCCTTTTCTCG
>JAKIZI010000123.1 GCA_022708105.1 Bacteroidota bacterium | reverse complement strand
CTCTCCCACGATTACCCAGCCGCCGAGTTTCACCATGCGGATAAGGGCTTCGAGGGTGGCAGCGTGCCCCCCGAAAACCCAGCTGGCACCTATACATGATGCCAGATCGAGTTTTTCCGGCTCGTCTGGCTTGAAATCTGCGCCATCCATCTGAAGGAAAGTGACGTCCACGCCCGATGTCCGCATCTCAATTCTTCTCTTTGCTTCGGCGATAAAGAAAGGAGAAATGTCGATCCCTACGCCACGAGCGCCATAGGTTTCGGCCAGGCGAATCAGGAACTCGCCCTTTCCACACGCGATGTCAACCACCTGTGCGCCGGTCGGGAGGCGCAGGAGCTCCACAAGACGCGTCAGTTTCTCCTCGCTTGTAGGGTTGCACACCACGTGTTCGCGGTGAGTGATGTCGTAAAATTTCCACATGTCCATGATTCAGTCCTTCAATGGCCTAACGAAAAGCTAAGCCGGAGCAGCCCAGCGGGCTGCGATCGGCTGTATTGACTTGTTAAATGTTTTATTACTTTACAAGTATTGCTTTTGCTCTTGCACTTTTACCCCTACTGGCAAAGCCGGAGTAAACAGTGCTACAGCTATTAATTATAATGGCGTTGGCACCTATTTGTTGTGCATCTGCTTTAAACCAAGCAACTATATCTTCGACAGATATGTTCCTGAATTTACCCCAATTGTAATATTCGAGTTCAGCTATAATCTCATAATTAGTAGGTAATTGATTCTCAATGCCTGTGCAGTCATTTTTAGAAAAATATACAGCCACATCTCCTTGATACGGCGGCAACTTATCTTTAGATACCATATTAATATTATGAGAGCAGGAAGAAATAAATAAAATAAATACTAATAAAAATACTTTTTTCATAAGCCCTCCTTTTAAACATTTAACGAAAAGCTAAGCCGGAGCCGCGAAGCGGCGATCGGCTTGAGCGACCTTGTTGTACTTTATATTGACTGCGTCATTCTAAACTTTTAATTTGATCACGTACCTCTGGTATTGGCACACAGAATCTATTTGCTGCCTCCATCGTAAACTGACACTGCCAGAC
>JAKIZI010000122.1 GCA_022708105.1 Bacteroidota bacterium | reverse complement strand
CTATGACATCCGATCTGCGGCAGGCGCTGCTGCAATGGTGCGAGGCAAGGCTGAAGCAGCCTACGGATGACAAAGAGCACGTGTTTGTCTGCCTGGAGGAAACCTACTTTTGCAGGGAGTATTACGGAAAACCATTCCTCCATCGGCAACATCTGATGGAGAATCTCTGTCGCCGGGCTAAAGTCAAACCCTTCGGGTTCCACGGCATCAGGCATCTGACGGCGTCGATCCTGTATAAGAAAGGATACCCGCTGGCGGTCATTCAGGCGATCCTGAGACATGCAAATCCGAATACGACGGCGCGCTATATCCGCAGCCTCGGATTGGAAGAAACAAGGGGAGCGCTTGAGGAAGGTCTGAAGGGACCGGATCAGGTGATCGAATTCCAGAAGGTCAAAGCAGTATGAAAAAACCCCCAGAGAAAGGAGCTCTGAGGGCATTTTGTGTCCGGACTTGTGTCCGGAGGTATATGGCGATAGTTGGTATTTGTAAGCTGTCGAATTTATTGGTAGTCCCACGGGGACTTGAACCCCGGTTTCCGGCGTGAGAGGCCAGCGTCCTAACCACTAGACGATGGGACCGCGATCATAAATTGTCTTCCGGGGATAAAGATTCGGAACGCTTCCATCAGGATCGCGAACCTGTTTTCTGAGCAACAATACTTCCCCCAGGTGCCTTTTTAGCAGGAGGGAGTATCTATTCGATAATCCGCCAAAAGTCAAGGTGAAAATGGCAACGGGCCATGAAGCCGCTTTCGGCAGGACCGGCCGTACTGCCGTCAGGCACCGGACTCCGCAGCGATTATCGCCAGGGCGTCCTCCAGTCTTTTAATGACGCGCTCCCTTCCCAGGGTGACCATCACCTCATCGATGCCGGGGCTCACCGTCTTTCCCGTCAGGGCGACCCGTAGCGGCTGGGCGATGATCTTGAGTTTCACGTTCCGTGCCTCGGTGAACCGGCGCAGGAATCCCTCGATACCCTCCTTCGAATAATCGGCGAGCAGGGCCAGATCCCGGGCTAAGTCGTGAAGATTTCCGGCGACATCGGCAGTCAGGAACCTGGTCTTCGCTTCCGGATCATAGGTCAAGGC
>JAKIZI010000121.1 GCA_022708105.1 Bacteroidota bacterium | reverse complement strand
AACCAGTCTGGCAATTTTTTTGCCAAATCTGCGTTTATTTAATGGTTAGGCAATTACATACCTAAAAATAACGACAAGATACGATAATAATGTGACTCATTAGAATCACTGCTTGGTCCGAACCCAGTAAACGGTCTGAGATGCTGTGTGATATTTACAGTGTCTTTTCGATCGAGAAATACTTTTGGATCATTTTCATACCCTAAAGATATTGCATTAACATCAGAAAAGTTAAAACGGATCTCTTGATTTGTTGAACCTTTTATTTCAATTGTAAATTCACCACCAATATATCTATTATGTTCTGCTTTTGTTTGTGGCGTACCATTAATTATGGATGAAATAACTCCATTCACTACCTTGGCCTCATCTATTTTTTGGTGTGGTTTAATAAGTAATACTGACAATGGCTTTCTTAAATGATGTGAAAGGTAAAATATGGTCCTGATCCTCTCAGACAGGACAGTTTCACTCATTACTTTATTCTTAATTGAATCGAACATATTTCCTCTGTCCAATACTTAACGAAAAGCTAAGCCGGAGCCGCGAAGCGGCGATCGGCTTGAGCGACGGGTTATGCGTTCATTTAAAAGCGACATGACCGATGTTTATCACATGCGATTTCCACCACCGACATGTAGCACCTGACCCGTAATCCACTCCGCTTGGTCTGATGCAAAGAAGATAACAGCTTTCGCAATGTCTTCTGGTTTTCCGATCCGACGGAGTGGATATGTGGCGGCAATTTCTTTTTCCAATCCTGCTGGCATCCAGCCGGTTTGCACGGCACCAGGTGAAATAACATTGACTGTTATTCCATAAGGGCCTAGTTCGGTTGCCGCTGCACGTGTATAGCTTTCAATTGCAAATTTACTGGCGCCATAAGAAACCTGAGAAGGATGACACCGAGCGCCATCCGTTGTGATATTGATAATCCGGCCCCACTGAGCATGACGCTCGATATGGCGTTTTGCATATTCCGCCATCATAAGAGCAACTGCTCTGCTATTGACGTGAAAATGTGCATCATGTGTCTGGGCGGACAATGGGTTGAGTAAATATTCCTCTGAAAAAACGGAATCTTTGTCTAAAGCAAG
>JAKIZI010000120.1 GCA_022708105.1 Bacteroidota bacterium | reverse complement strand
CACGGTTGATAGTTTTGTCGTCATTAAGTATCTGCCGACCAAAGGTGGCCACTACAGAGTCATAAACGGCGTGGCCGGACTGCATCTGCATTCGAGAGATCTGATCTGCGTCTAGGACTGGGACTCCAAGTTGACGCAAGATTTTAGCTACTTCGGACTTGCCAGCTCCAATTCCACCTGTCAGGCCCCATGTCATTTGGACAAAACCTCAAGCGCAAAGTCGCCAAATACTAACCTAAATCCTACCCATAAAAACAGTTTACTTGGTACCATCGCGGTGCGTTATGGTGGGCGTGCGGGGGGCCTGTGTCTACGCTCGAACAGCGATTTTGGGAGTAGTGCCATGCAGCGGTTTTGGGATAAAGAGTTCTATGCTGGGCTTGGGCTCAAGGTTGGGCTTGAGGTTCATCGCCAGTTGGACACCAGCCATAAGCTTTTTTGCAAATGTCCCGTCTTGCCGTACTCGAAAAAGTTTCACTCTAAGATTTTGCGCCACATGCGTCCCACGCTTTCAGAGCTTGGTCTGTATGACCCAGCAGCATTGATGGAGTTTAAAACCAAGAAAGAGATTGTCTATTGCCTAAATCGTGACACGGTTTGCACTTACGAGATGGACGATGCCCCCCCGTTTGAGATGAACCGCGAGGCTTTAGAAAAGGCCTTGGTCATTGGGACGATGCTTAATCTGAATCTGGTTGATGAACTGCATATTGCCAGAAAGCAGCTTTTGGATGGCTCAATTCCCACCGGGTTTCAGCGGACAACGCTGCTTGGCATCTGTGGCCACATCATGGTCAATGGGCGCAAAATCGACATTTTGCACCTTGGTCTTGAAGAAGATTCCGCCAGGGAAGTTTCGGATAGGGGCCACAGGCGCACTTACATGACTGATCGCCTGTCAATTCCACAGGTTGAAATAGTGACAGCCCCTTTGATGGAAACCCCCCAAGAGGCGGCTGAAGTTGGGCAAGCTATTAGGCGACTTTGCCATCTTTCAAAGATGTGTAGGACTGGTCTTGGTCGTGCAAGGCAGGATGTAAACGTCTCGATTGATGGTGGGACCAGGGTTGAAATCAAGGGGGTTGGCAGTTTAAGGGACGTCCCAAAG
>JAKIZI010000011.1 GCA_022708105.1 Bacteroidota bacterium | reverse complement strand
GCTAATCAAAATGCCGAGTTGCTTATTATTCAAGCAAAAAAGTTTATGCCTAATGCGGTTGTTATTGGGAATGAAGATGCTTACGAATATGTGAAACAAGCACTTTGGAAGGATGATATAAAAGTGTATGCAGGATCAAAAGCAATCTGTGAAATTATTGAGATGAGTACGATAGATATGGTACTCTCTACCATTGTCGGAATTGCAGGATTACGTTCCGTTTATCATGCGATTGAGATGGGGAAACCGATAGCATTGGCTAATAAAGAAACATTGGTGGTCGCAGGAGAGTTAATTACAACTATTGCCCAACAGAAAGGAGTAAATCTGTTTCCGGTCGATTCAGAACATTCTGCTATTTTTCAATCTTTAGCGGGCGAATTTCATAACCCAATCGAAAAACTAATAATTACAGCTTCAGGCGGTCCGTTTAGAGGAAAATCAAGCGATTTTCTTGCACATGTATCTAAAGAAGAGGCACTGAATCATCCCAATTGGAACATGGGTAATAAAATTACCATCGATAGTGCCACTATGATGAATAAAGGATTGGAAGTGATTGAGGCAAAATGGTTATTCGGAGTACCAGTGGACCAAATTGAAGTGGTTGTTCACCCACAATCAATTGTCCATTCGCTCGTGCAGTTCAAAGATGGTTCGATTAAAGCTCAATTGGGATTGCCCGATATGAAATTGCCCATTCAATATGCCCTAACCTTCCCGCATAGAGAATTTAATGATTTTCCCCGATTCTCCTTTGCAGATTATCCGAAACTTACTTTTGAATCCCCCGACCATGCAAACTTTCCATGTCTGAATCTTGCCTACGAAGCATCACGACAAGGAGGAAATCGCCCTTGTGTCCTCAATGCTGCCAATGAAGTGGCCGTGGAGGCATTCTTGCAAGATAAAATCGCATTTACGGATATTTATAAATGGATCGAAAAAGCACTCTCCACAATTCCTTTTTCTTCCCCTCAAACCATTGACGAATACCTTGAAGTCGATGAGGAAACGCGATCTTTTTTAAAGTCATAAACAATGCAATTGTAAATAATTGCAGGTTTAATGAAAAAATGTATTTTTGTAAAATTATAGACAGATTATATGATTAAAATTTTGGAGATAATTGGTGAATATTTCCTCTTTCTGTGGCGTGTTTTCTCACGACCTGAAAAATGGCATGAATTTTTTAAAAAACTTATTTATGAAATGAATGCCATGGGCGTAGGCTCTCTGTTGATTGTTTCTATTGTGGCCATCACTATGGGAAGCGTAATCACTATCCAAACTGCTTTACAAATTGAAAGTAGTTGGGTGCCAGCATGGACAGTCGGTTTTACTGTGAGAACTTCCGTGATTATGGAACTCTGTCCGACCATTATTAGTTTGTTGCTGGTAGGAAACCTGGGCTCCCGAATTACCTCAGAAATCGGGAGTATGCGCGTGACGGAGCAAATTGATGCCCTCGAAGTAATGGGTATTAATTCGGCCTCTTTCTTAGTGCTCCCTAAAATTATTGCATCCCTCATTGTTAATCCTATTTTGATTGTAATTAGTATCTTTTTCGCTCTGCTCGGAGGTTATGTGACGGTTCTCCTGACCGGGGTTGTCTCTGCTTTTGACTTTATTGACGGATTGACTTCATTCTTTAGAATGTATGATGTCTATTACGCCCTGACTAAAACTTTTGTGTTCGCGTTTGTGATTTCTACTGTCTGTTCATTTTATGGATATCGTATTGAAGGAGGTGCTCTTGAATTGGGAGAAGCCAATACAAAAGGAATTGTGGTGGCAAGTTTTGTGGTGTTGGTTCTAAATTTGGTAATTACTCAAATTATGTTGTAACATGATCGAAGTTAACGAAGTTTCTAAATATTTTGGAGAAAAAAAGGTGTTGAAGCAGATTTCAACTGTCTTTGAAGAAGGGAAAGTAAATTTGATTATTGGTCGTTCCGGCTCCGGTAAAACGGTGTTGATGAAATGTCTCGTGGGACTTCTCTTTCCGGAAGAAGGCGCTGTATTGTATGACGGGCGTGATTTTCATCGTCTTTCTGCCGATGCAAAAAAAATGTTGCGTTCCGAAATGGGAATGGTTTTTCAAGGGGCTGCCCTCTTCGATTCATTGACTATTCAGGAAAATGTGATGTTTCCAATTAATATGTTGCAAAAAGATAAGAGTGATGAGGAAAAATTGGAAAGAGTTAATCTCTGTCTGAAAAGAGTGGATCTTCAAAATGCCAATAATCTATATCCTGCGGAATTAAGCGGTGGTATGAAGAAAAGAGCAGCTATTGCCCGCGCGATCGCCTGCAATCCTAAATATCTGTTCTGCGATGAGCCTAACTCCGGCCTCGACCCTAAAACTGCCTTGATTATTGACCAACTGATTATTGAAATTACCCACGAATATGGTATTACAACTATCGTCAATACCCATGATATTAACTCCGTAATTACTATCGGAGAGTCCATATCTTTTATTTATGAAGGAAATATGGAATGGAGAGGGAATAAAGATAATGTGCTGATTTCAGATAATGAACTTCTTAATGATTTTATCTTTGCACAACCTCTGACACAAAAAATTAGAGATTTAAGCTAAGCTGTTTATAGATTTTGGAGATGAATTTTCTTGATATATTGATGCTTATTCCTATTGCTTGGTTCGGTTTTAAAGGACTTAAAAACGGACTGATTAGTGAGTTATTCTCTATTGTAGCATTACTCCTTGGGACATGGGCAACCTTTGAGTTTTCATCAGTAGTGGCTTCATGGTTTGGAGATGGGCGAGTGGCGAAATTTTTGGCTTTCGTGATTCTCTTTATTGGTGTACTTGTTCTTGTGTATTTTGCTGGCAAATTAGTTGAGAAAATAGTAACCCTTGTTATTCCTGATATTGTAAACCATCTTTTTGGACTTCTTTTCGGCGCCTTTAAAGTGGTGTGTGTTTTTAGTATTCTCTTTTATGCCATTAATTCTTTGGATAAACATGAGGTTTTCTTTAAAGCAAAAGTGAAAGAGGAATCCTTACTCTATAAATACGTGGAACCCGTCACCGGAAAATTTCTTAAATGGAGAGATGCTCAAGAATTGAAATCTCAAACGAATGAAGAATGTAAAGAGGAAGAGCATGAAAGTGACCATTGATGAAAATTCCGGTTTTTGCTTTGGGGTGATTCAAGCTATTGAACAAGCAGAATATTATTTATCCCAATATAATCACCTCTATTGCCTTGGAGATTTGGTTCATAATAATGAGGAAATGAAAAGATTGACAGTCCAAGGACTTGAAGTTATTTCCTATGAACAATTTAAGCATCTTAAAAATACGCGCGTGTTGATTCGGGCACATGGTGAAGCTCCCGAAATATACGAAATTGCACGGCAAAATAACGTGGAATTGATAGATGCTACCTGCCGCGTAGTGCTCGGGCTTCAAAAACACATTAAAAAAAGTTTTGAAAATGAAGATTTTGCAAATGGCCAAATTCTTATTTTCGGAAAAAAAGGACATGCCGAAGTGATTGGCCTGCTCGGACAGACCGATAATAAAGGGTTTGTGATAGATTCTCCCCGGGATGTCGAAAAAATTGATTGCTCAAAACCCGCAATACTTTACTCTCAAACGACTCAAAATCTTGAAAAATATTCTGAGATTGTGGACCTTATCCGCCAAAAATATTCCGAGAAAGGAAATGAACACCTTTTTGTCTATTATGATACTATTTGCAGACGGGTTGTAAATCGAGCTAAAGAAATTCAAGATTTTGCTGCTCAATATGATAAAATTATTTTTGTTTCCGGAGAAAAAAGTTCCAATGGTTTGTATCTATTCGATTTGTGTAAGAAAATTAATCCGAACTCTTTCTTTATTTCTCAAGTGAATCAATTGGATGAGGTTCATTTTTTATCAAATGATCATATCGGAATTTGTGGGGCAACTTCTACACCAATGTGGCTGATGAAAGAGGTGGAAAAATATGTTAAAGAACTTGTTGTAAGTGATGAAAATTAAATTGCTTTTTATAGGGAAAGAGAATGCAGGATATTTCCATGATGCTATCACGGATTATACTCAAAAACTTAAGTATTATATCTCCTTCGAATCTATAGCAATTCCCTATTTGAAAAGTACAAAGTCTTGGTCTCCGGAAGAGCTTAAATCAAAAGAAAAAGAACTTCTTTTAAAGAAAATTGATCCTACGGATTATGTTGTTCTGCTTGATGAAACAGGAATAGAGATGACCTCTGTTCGCTTTTCGGAATTTTTGGCTCGTCAACAAAATGTCGGTACAAAAAATGTAACTTTCGTTATTGGAGGAATTTATGGATTTGCTCCGGAAATGTATCAACGAGCCAATTTTAAACTCTCCCTATCCCAAATGACACTTCCCCATATATTGGCCAGACTCTTGTTTCTGGAGCAATTGTATCGTGCTTGTACAATTCTTAAAGGAGAACCGTACCATCATGCTTGATTTTTCTTTTTGATGATGACGAAAATATTATCAACCCATGATAATGAACTCTTTAATTTCGTATTTTTGCAGATAATATAAATTTATGAATCTATGGCAAATTTTTTAAGTAAACTTTTTGGAACTAAAGCGGAAAAAGATTTAAAGGAACTGCAACCGCTACTTCGCAATACATTAGACGCCTACGAGACGATAAAAACGTTATCCAATGATGAACTGCGACACAAAACTATAGAATTTAAGGAACGGATAGCCAACGCTATTCGCGAAGAAGAAGATAGAATTCAAGAAATTAAAACCTATCTGGATGAAAATTATGATATGGATGTGTCAGAGAAAGAGGATTTCTATAAAGAATTAGAAATACTTGAGAAAAAATCTTACAAGATAACACAAGAGATGCTCGATGAAATTCTCCCTGAAGCTTTCTCGGTGATGAAAGAAACAGCACGCCGTTTTAAAGAAAATGAAGTGGTTGAAGTCGTTGCTACAGAAATGGATAGGAATATTGCCGCTTATCGAGATTGTATCGAAATTGTGGGGAATAAGGCCAAATATCACAATAGTTGGGCCGCAGGTGGCAATGTGATCAAATGGGATATGTGTCACTATGATGTTCAGTTAATTGGGGGGATGGTGCTTCATCAAGGTAGAATTGCTGAAATGAGTACAGGTGAAGGGAAAACATTGGTTGCAACCCTTCCCGTATATCTCAATGCACTCCCGGGAAAAGGAGTACATGTGGTTACCGTGAATGATTATTTGGCCAAACGTGACTCCGAATGGATGGGATTGCTCTATGAATTTCACGGACTGACGGTGGATTGTATCGATAAACATGAACCCAATTCAGAAGAAAGACGTCAAGCTTACCTCGCCGATATTACCTACGGAACTAATAATGAATTCGGATTTGATTATCTTCGTGATAATATGGCGAGAAATATTACTGAATTGGTACAAAGACCTCATAACTACACTATTGTCGATGAGGTTGACTCTGTGCTTATTGATGATGCCCGTACGCCGTTAATTATTTCTGGACCGACTCCCCGCGGAGAACAACAAGAGTTTGATAATTATAAACCGATTGTAGAAAAACTCTATAATGCACAGAAAACGTTGGTTGCAGATATTTTGGTTAAAGCTAAAAAGATGCTTGCCGAAAACCCCGATCCAAAACCACAAGACGAAGCAGCAATTCTCCTCCTTAGAGCACACCGCGGACTCCCCAAAAATAAAGCCCTTATTAAGTTCTTGAGCGAACCCGGAATTAAACAAGTCCTCCTTAGAACAGAAGGTTTTTATATGCAAGACCAAAATCGTAATATGCCTGTTATCGATGATGAACTATTTTTTGTTATCGAAGAAAAACAAAATACGGTTGACATCATGGAAAAAGGGATTCAGTTGGTGTCCCACAATGCCGAAGAGGAAAAATTGTTTATCATGCCTGATGTGGGTGCCGAAATTGCTGAATTGGAAAAACAAAATCTGGAATCCAAACAGAAATTAGAAAGGAAAAATGAAATTTACCGCAATTTCTCTATCGCTTCCGAAAGAATCCATACTGTTCATCAATTGCTTAAAGCATATACAATGTTTGAAAAAGATGTTGAGTATGTGATTATTGAGAATAAAGTTAAAATTGTGGACGAACAAACCGGCCGTATTATGGAAGGACGGCGTTATTCGGATGGATTACACCAAGCTATTGAAGCGAAAGAAAATGTGAAAGTGGAAGCCGCAACCCAAACCTATGCGACCATTACGCTCCAAAATTACTTCCGAATGTATAAGAAGTTGTCCGGGATGACCGGTACCGCCGAAACAGAAGCCGGAGAGTTCTGGAATATCTATAAATTAGATGTAGTGGTTATCCCCACCAATCGCGAAGTGATTCGTCAGGATTTTGAAGACCTTGTCTATAAGACCAAACGCGAAAAATATGCTGCTGTAGTCGATAAAATTTTGCAATTATACGAAGAAGGTCGCCCCGTCCTCGTGGGAACAACCTCTGTCGAAACTTCGGAATTGCTTTCTAAAATTCTTACCCAAAGACGAATTCGCCATAATGTATTGAATGCAAAGTTGCATAAAAAAGAAGCCGATATCGTCGCCGAAGCAGGACAATCCGGAACCGTAACCATCTCTACCAATATGGCTGGTCGTGGAACCGACATAAAATTGGGACCTGGTGTAAAAGAAAAAGGAGGACTTGCTATTATCGGTACTGAAAGACACGATTCCAGACGCGTGGATAGACAGCTCAGAGGTCGTTCCGGCCGTCAAGGTGACCCGGGTAGTTCCCAGTTCTTTGTCTCTCTCGAAGATGACCTTATGCGTCTTTTTGGCTCCGATCGTATTGCAAAAGTTATGGACAGAATCGGACTTAAAGAAGGTGAAGTTATTCAACATAGTATGATTACTAAGTCTATCGAACGAGCTCAAAAGAAAGTGGAAGAGAATAACTTCGGAATTCGTAAAAGATTGCTCGAATATGACGATGTGATGAACAAACAAAGAGAAACTATCTATCGAAAAAGACGAAATGCTCTCTTTGGTGACCGTCTCTCTATCGATTTGTCCCAAATGTTTTATGACGTCTGTATTAATGTTGTGGAAAATAATTGGAATTCAAAAGATTATGATGGATTTGCTGCAGATGTACTTACTACTTTCGGAACAGAAGTGCCATTTGAAAGTAATTATTTCCTCCAAGAAAGACCTGATAAGTTAATAGAGCAACTTTATCCGATTGTATGGGATAATTATCAGCTAAAAATTCGTTCTCTCTCAGAAAGAGCTTATCCTGTCGTAGAACGCGTTTATCTTGACGAGGGGCATAAATTCCAAAATATTGCTATTCCTATTACCGACGGTATTAAAACTCTCAATGTGGTGGCTCCTTTGCAAAAATGCTACGAAACAAAAGGTCGTGAAATAGGACTTTCTGTTGAAAAAGGAATTACCCTTGCCGTTATCGATAATGCATGGAAAGAACACCTCCGCGAGATGGATGACCTGAAACAATCGGTTCAAAATGCTTCCTATGAACAAAAAGATCCTCTGTTAATCTATAAATTAGAATCTTTTAGTCTCTTTGATAAATTGTTGGAACGGATCAATGAAGAAATTACTTCCTTCCTCAATAAAGGAGGATTACCCTTTGCGGAAAATACACAACTGAAAGAGGCACGGTTGCCGGAATCAGATGCTAAAAAACTGCAAACAGGAAGACAAGAAGTGGGTGCCGGACGACAAGTGACAGAAGGAGGAAAAGGAAGTTCTCCTATCCGAGTAGAGAAAAAAGTGGGTAGAAATGACCCATGTCCCTGCGGAAGTGGTAAAAAATACAAACAATGTCACGGAAAAGAACTTTGATAAATGTTCTTTGTTTCAATTCTCTATAAGCTGATTGGAAACCTTTTTATTATTTTTTAAATAGATGAAAAAATGAAAAAAAAATTATCAGTCATTATTCCTTGCTACAATGAGGAACAGGTTATTAACGAAACTTATAAAAGAGTTGTGGAAGTGATGAATGGGATTGATTACGATTATGAACTCGTCTTTATTAACGATGGAAGCCGCGATAAAACCCTTCAATTACTCAAGGATTTAGTGTCAGAAAATCCGAAGGTGAAAGTTATCAATTTTTCCCGCAATTTTGGTCATCAATGTGCCGTGAGTGCCGGAATTGGTAATTGTACCGGTGACTATGCTGCTATTATAGATGCCGACCTTCAAGATCCTCCGGCAGTGATTGTCGATATGCTCCGGATTATGGAAAAAGAAAATGCAAATGTGGTCTATGGTGTCCGTAACAAAAGAGAAGGAGAAAGCTTTTTTAAGAAAATAACGGCTAAGATGTTTTATCGATTTTTGAATAAAATGTCTGAAGTTAAATTCCCCGTGGATACCGGAGATTTTAGACTTATAGATAGAAAGATTATAGAAAATTTTAAATCGCTCAAAGAAAATAATAAATATATAAGGGGGTTGATTAGCTGGATGGGCTACAAGCAATGCCCTTGCTACTACGATAGAGAAGAACGATTTGCTGGCGAAACAAAGTATCCTTTGAAGAAGATGATTAATTTTGCTTTGATCGGGATTTTCTATTTTTCTAAAAAGCCATTACAACTTCCTCTTATTTTAGGTATAGCGTCAATTTTTATTGGGATTTTATATGCTTTGTTTCTAATTGTGTATGCCTTTTTTACTCCAGGTACGGATATAATGTTGATGAATCTTATTCTTATGTCGGTTGTCCTTTTTTCGGGATTGTTATTATTTGTAATAGGTCTTTTAGGAAAATACTTGGGAAATATGTTTGAT
Source organism: Bacteroidota bacterium (assembly GCA_022708105.1). Taxonomy (GTDB): domain Bacteria; phylum Bacteroidota; class Bacteroidia; order Bacteroidales; family WCHB1-69; genus DUOL01. The sequence goes on along the minus strand of JAKIZI010000011.1, from coordinate 39,776 downwards.
GAAGTAAAGAATAGACCGGAATATATTATCGATGAAAAAATTAATTTTTAATTCCAATGGAAAATAAAACATTTTTTGAAAAACATAAGTCCAATGTTTGGTTTTGGGCTTTCATCGTCTTGGTGGGATCTCTATTTTTCTTAATTCCCCGAATGGGTCTTGATGCTGGAAATAGCGGTGATGAAGATACTTTTCAAATCATTCAAGGAAATTATATCTTGGACTATTTTCGAAGTGGGGGAGAAGATACCAATTGCTTGACCTTCGCCAATTTGAAATATTATGGCTCCTCATTTGATCTTATTACAGCATACTTTAATGATACTTTTGGAATTGATGATATTCATGTTACCCGCCACATTTTTAATTCTTTTTTCGGTTGGATAGCGATTCTATTTGTCGGACTGATTGCCGTCTTTGTGGGTGGTTGGCGGGCAGGATTTTTTTCGGTGCTACTGCTCTTTTTGTCACCCCGTTTCTTGGGACATTCATTTAATAATCCCAAGGATATACCCTTCGCGGCCGCCGTCATTAGCGCCATATTCTTTATGTTTCTGTTTTTTAAACAGTTCCCTAAAGTGAAATGGTATACGATTGTTCTATTGATTTTATCTATCGCTTTTTCAATCAGTATTCGTATCGGAGGACTTATTTTGTTTGGATATTTTGGACTCTTCGGATTTATTTATTTAATTTCAACCCTACGCGATAATAAATTGGCATTAAAGGAAGCAAATTCTAAATTGAAAAATAAAAAAACAAGTATATGGACGGGAGCCGCCTCTTCCAAAAATATTTTGAGACTTTTAATTTATGGAGTCGGAATTTGTGTTGTCGGTTATTTCTTGGGGCTGCTCTTGTGGCCTTATGCTTTACAAGACCCAATTCGAAATCCCATGGAAGCCTTTGCTGCCATGTCAAAATTTGAAATTGCCATCAGACAGAATTTTGAAGGAGCCCTTCAATGGTCCGATGCTCTGCCATGGTATTATACACCTAAGTTTATTTTGATGACAATCCCTGTGGCGGTTATTATAGGAGCTCTTATTTATCCTTTTACGGGTGGATGGAAGAAAGGGAATAGAATGTCTACTTTTATGATCTATTTTATGTTCATTTTCCCTGTTTTTTGGATTGTTTATACCGGCGCAAATGTTTATGGAGGATGGAGACACTCTATTTTTGCCTATCCACCGATGGTAGTTGCCGCAGGATTGGGTTTTGATGCGCTGATTAAATGGGTAAATAAAAAAGAAATCAAAATTGTATTGACTTTCTTACCATTTCTACTTTTAATTATGCCATTTATGCATATCGTAAAAAATCACCCTTATGAATATATCTATTTTAATAAATTTGCGGGAGGAATGAATAATGTTTATGGAAATTATGAAATGGATTACTATTACAATACTACTCGTGGAGCTACGGAATGGGTAATTGAAAATGCAGAAAAATCCGGCCTTGAAATGGGAAATAAGATAAAAGTGGCTACCTGGCATTACCAATCAGTTAAATATTTCCTGCGTGATGATACTGCAAAGTTTCAACCTCTTTTTGTTCGTTGGTATGAACGTGGAAATTCAGATTGGGACTATGCCGTTTTCCCAATCACAGGAATTGCTTCGGAACAAATTAAAAGTGAATTTTTCCCTCCTAAAAATACAGTTCATACGATTCAATTGGATGGAAAACCAATTGCAATTGTGCTGAAAAGAACTGATAAGTCAGATTATTTGGGAAATAAATTTAAAAAAGAACAACAATGGGATAGCGCATTTTATTATCTCAATCGCGCGGTTCAATTAGATCCTGCAAATGAGTCTGTATTGATGAATTTGATTGAACTTCACATGATGAAGAATCAAACCGATAGTGCTAAGATGTACATGGATCAGTTTATGAAAATTGATCCGTATAATGAATCTGTGAATTATTTTTTAGCTTATTATTTCTTGCAGAAAGGAGATGCGGATCAAGCACTTAGTACATGTAAAAAGATATTGAAATATAATTTTAAATTCGGTGGAGCCTATATCCTTGCTTCTCAGATATATATTCAGAAAAATGAAATCAAAAAAGCAGAAAAAATGCTACTGGAGATGATGGAACATAATGTAATGAATAATGAAGGAGTGAGTTTACTGATTAGAATTTATCAAGCTCAAGGAATGGACGAAAGAGCTGCATATAAAAAGTTGTATAAGAAATTTGCCGAGAAATATGAAAAAGATGGTGATGAAGAAAATTATGAATTATATTATAAACTTTATCGCAAAATGTAATATTTAGAAAGTAAATAGGAATGATTGTTTATTAAAATAAAAATATATGAATATTTCAAGATTAGATCAAATAATTGATTTGGTGAAAACCAAACCAAAAAAAAGGTTGGTGGCTGCATTTGCAAATGATGAACATACGATTGAAGCTGTGAATCATGCCGTGGAAATGGGTATTGTTGAAGCTACATTGGTGGGCGATGAATCTAAAATTAAAGAAGTGTGCAGTCAATTGAAAATTGATGTTGCAAAATTTAAGATTGTTTGTGAAAAAGATGAGGTGAAAGCAGCAGCTCGTGCTTGTGAGTTGATTAATAAAGGAGAAGGGGATGTGCTGATGAAAGGTCTTTTACCTACGGATAAATACATGCGTGCCATTCTTGATAAAGAAAAAGGATTAACTCCGCCCAATGCGATTCTGACACATGTTGCAGTAATTGAGAATCCTAATTATGCTAAATTATTGATTGCAAGTGATTGTGCCATAATCTTGAATCCGGATTTGAAGCAAAAACAAGCAATTTTGAAATATTTGATTGGCGTTGCTAAAGCCATTGGCGTTGAAAAACCGAAAGTTGCATTAATTGCAGCTACGGAGCAAATGTCTCCCGCAATGCAAGCTTGTGTTGATGCAGCAATCATTTCTAAAATGGCAGCCAGAGGTCAAATTAAAGGTGCTGAAGTTGAAGGTCCTCTTTCATTAGATGTGGCTTTGGATGCAGAAGCAGCTCAAATAAAGGGAATGAAAGACGGTGTTGCAGGAAATGCAGATTGCCTTCTTTTCCCAAATATTGAAAGCGGAAATGTATTTTATAAATGTTGCACCAAGTTTAATAAAGCGGAAGTAGGCGCCATTCTTGTCGGAGCCAAAGTCCCTTGTGTACTCTCCTCCCGTGGAGATTCTACAAAAACAAAACTCTATTCTATTGCAGTAGCAGCAGCTTTTTCAAAATAGCAGTTTCTAAAACATATATCCTATCTTGACGTAGAAATTACTTTTGCTTGCCCCATCTTGGGTGTCGAACGGAAGTGCCCAATCTACAGAAAGAATAAAATTCTCATTCATGGCAATTTTTAAGCCAACTCCTGCAGAAATATGTGGCTTGTATATGGCTTTTTTATCAAAATTAAAATAATCATTCAAAGTGTTTAAATCAAAATCAGGGTCAGTCGCTTGAATTGCACTGATTACATTATTTTGATTCAATTCATATGGTTGAAGAACCATTCCTAAATCTACAAAAGGATTAAATCCGATATAGAAATTTTCTTTTTTGATTTTAAATTTAGCAACTTTAAAACGAAATTCAGCATTTGCAAATCCAAATCCGTTGCTTAAGATTCGATTACGTAATACTCCACGCAATGAATTTCCTCCACCCAATCCTTCGTATAGTACCCGCTGCATATACATCTGATTCATGTATGAATTGAGATAGAATGGGCTTTTCCCGCTTGTAGTTAACTGAACTCCGACACGATAAGCAAATGATATGTAGTCTTTGTAAATAGGCACATAATGGCGAAAAGTGGCATTTAATTTCAAATTATTAAACTCTTTCTGTTCTCCAAATGCTGCCGTATAGGTTAAAAAGACATCAGTAAATATACCCTTTGACGGATTTTGCTGTTTGTCACGACTGTCATAAGTTATTCCACCATAAATGTAAGGATGCCACCCTCCATTTTTTTCATTTTCTTGAATTAAGCCCCATAAAACATATTTATCATATAAACCATCCATTTCCGGTAATTTTTTTTCCTCTTTTTTGCCGCGGTTTAGAAAATCTATATTTACCGGTCCTACCATATATCCCAAAACTCCAATTCCACCGTTCCAATAAAAACCTTCTCCTAACTTGCCCTGCATGTCAGCAGAAAAGCGAAAAATATCCCTCTTGAATTTGTAAAAAGCACGACTCTTATATCCCTCTTCTTCTGTATATTTTTTTGAATTTCTCCAATTATCGTTGAAAACAGATTGATATCCGTTAAACCCGTAAAAATCACACATGGCATCAGGTAGGTAAGAAAGATCTATAGAGAGTCGATGGTTAGGAATTAAATATTTAGAATCATAAAATAAACGAAAGATACCGTATCTTTTTGTAGTGTACGATGCTTCGGCATAAAAAGAATGCAAATATTCGGGATAGGTGGAACCATCTCCAAAATAGTAAATATTGGTGAGTGCTCCGTATTGAAAGCCAAGGTCTGCATCGTAGGATATGCTCGGTAAGGCTCCAAAAGTCCATCCGCGTCGTATCCCGTCAGCATCTTTTTCCTTTTTCTTCTTTTTTGTTTTAGTACTATCCTTTTCTGTATCATAAGGGTAATCCTTATCAGATGGAATAGTTATCATATTTTCTGCATACGAAGAATAAGTAAAGAAAAAAACGAAACATAATGAAAATACAATAATTTTTTTCATAATTTATTGAATTTAATAAAATTTCGAAATTATAATTAGACCTGCTTCTTATTTTAGAATAAACTAAAGTAATTTGAAAAGGTAAAATAAAGATACTCCTAAATAGGTGCCAATCGCATAACCAATCAATCCAATAACAATACCGCTGATAAGCACTTTCTTATTTCCCATTGCCCCAACAATTGGCGGAATGAAAGGAGGAGAGCATAATAACCCGATGTGGGCTACAGTATATAAATCTCCGCTAACTTTGAATAATCTAGAGAAAAGTAGATGTAATACCACAGAAGTAAGCATGATGAAAAGAATAAACCAAAAAATGGATAATACGGAAGTGTCAATATTGTAAATATTGAATTGTGAAGCTACAACCACACTGAATATGAGGATGAAAAACATTCCTAATTCAAAAGTCTTGGGTAAATTTCTGATGGTTTTGTTAAAAGAAGCCACTATGGCCAATGTGGTGATTGTTAGAATGATAACAAGTTCATTGAGCTTGCCGGTAATTAAAAGGGATAACCCTGCACCAATAATCAATAATAGAAGGGAAATCAATAATCCCAACATCATCTTTGGGAAAATTTTCTTAGTAAGCATTCCCGAATAATTTTCAAATGTATCTTTTTCAGCATCTATATTCGTAGAATTTAACACAACACTTTCGTCCGGATAGGGAAGGATTTTTCTGAATACTTTATACCCGCCTCCAATAATGAACATGATTAAAGGAAAGGTGACCAACATTTCAAAAGTATAGGTCAATGTGATAGTGTTAGGATTTACTTCTAAAGCAGAACCCAACGCATAAAAATTCATAGTGCCACCGGTATATATTGCGGTCATCATCCCTGAAACTTTTTCAAATTCATCAATACCACTATTTCTAAAAATAAAAAAACCGGCAATTACAGCAATGACTATGGAGAGAACTCCTCCGAATAAAGCTGCGATTGTCTTAGGTAACGATTTGGTCCATAATTTAAAATCGGAATTGAATAACATCAACGGAATAGCCAATGGAACCGTAATATTCATAATCCAGTTTTGAATTTGCCCCATGGTAGTTTTGGTTGTTACTTGAGTAAGCGAATCTGTTATTTCTACCGGAGGAACAAAACCAAGCAAAGCCAGAATCACGCCAACAGCATAAGCTAATATGACGGTGCCAACAGTTCTTACCCAATGGTATTTTTTAAATAAAAAGATAATAAGAATTGGTGTTAGAAGATAAACCAGTGCAATGATAATCGTTTGCATAAAAACTTGTTTTGTTAATAAAAATTAATTAATGCAAAAATAGAGAAAAATTAATACAAAACATATTTTTACACCAAAAAAGAGAATTATTTTTTGATAATTTTCTTTTTTTTAGGAATTATAATTGTAGAATTTCCGAAGGATATTTTCTTATTTAAAGTTTATCTTCTTGAAGAATAAATAAATTCATGGCAATTTGATCTGCCCAGAGTTTTCCGGCATCTGTCAATTGATAATAATTATTCTCAATAGTATAATGTGATGGTTCTATGGTTAGAAAATAATTGCGAACATAAATTTCTTTCTCATTTCCGAAGCGGGTTCTGATTTTATCAATATCGATTCCTTCTGCTGTTCGAAGATGTAATAAAATGTATTCATTGAAATGGTCTGTCTCAGAGAGTGTTTCAGTTTCATAATGGCAGAATCCGGTTTCAATCTGTTGAATATAAGTGCTGAGATTTGCAACATTCCATCGACGAGTTTGTAAATTATATGAATGTGCTGAAGGACCAAGTCCTAAATAGGGTTTGCCTTCCCAATAAGCATAATTGTGTTGAGAAATCCGTTTATTTTTTGCAAAATTTGAAATTTCATATTGTTCGAAGCCGGCTTTACGACTCTCTTCAAGTAAAAGATAATAATCTTCAATAAACTGTTCTTCACGAGGTTGAGTGAGAATACCCCGTTTGATTTTTGTTTGTAAAAGCGTATTTTCTTCAATACTTAATGCGTAAGCAGAAAGATGTGTAATCGGATATGAATAAGCAGTTTGCAAGTCAGAAAGCCACATAGAACCTGTTCGTTCCGAAATACCATAAATTAAGTCAATTGAAATATTATCGAATCCTGCGTTTAGTGCATTTTTAATGGCCATTTGTGCTTCTTCCCCATGGTGTCTTCGGTTTAAAAAGTGCAAAATTGAATCATGAAAAGATTGAATGCCGATACTTATTCTATTGATACCTAATTCGCGTAAAGATTTGAGATATTCCAATGTAAGCGTTTCAGGATTTGCTTCAAAGGTAAATTCAAGATTTTTATCAAAAAAATAATGAAGTTTTAATGTTTCTAAAATAATAGAAAGCTCTTTTATGGACAATAAAGAAGGAGTTCCTCCGCCAAAATAGAGCGTGCGAATAGGAACATCTGATAAATAGTCGGTGCTTTGTATGATTTCTTTTTGTAATGCTTTGATGTAAGCATCTTTTTGTGTTAGAGATGTGGTCGAATAAAAATTACAATAGATGCATTTTTTGGTACAAAAAGGAAAATGAATGTATATACCGCTCATCTGATAATGGAATATAAAAAAAAACTCCGAAGATTAGTTCGGAGTTCGTACCGCATAGGGGATTCGAACCCCTGATTTCAAGGATGAAAACCTTGCGTCCTAGGCCAACTAGACGAATGCGGCGCGTGTTTTCTTTTGAGGCTGCAAAAATACAACTTTTTTAAATACAAACAATACTTTTTATAAAAAAAATGTATTTAGATTGTTTTTTTTGTGGGGATTCAATTTTAAAGTGAAATTTGATTGAAATTTATGGAATTACCATTCCTCAATTCTTGAGATTCGTGCCAGAAAAATGATATCTTTGCATTTCATAAAATTTTTTCGGAGGAAACATGACACAATGTGCTTTGTATGAAATGGCTTATGATAAGTTTTCAGAGTTTCTTGAAAAGAATTCATATAAGAAAACTCCGGAACGATTTATTGTACTTAAGAAAATTATACAGATAGGAGGTGTCTTTAAAATTGAAATGATCTTTCAAGAATTAAAAAAAGATAAATATCAATTGAGCAAAGCCACCATCTACAATACTGTTCATCTATTGGAAAAAGCCGGATTTGTCAGGCGAAGTTGGGTAATAATCGAACCTGTTTATGAATTTATTCTTTTCTCCAACCGGAAATCAATATGTTGGGTTAATGAAAATATGGATATTCAAGAAGAAACGGATTCTCAAATCGAACAAGAAATCTTGAATTTTCTTGAAGAAAAATGCAAAAAGAAAATTTGTAAAGCAATTTTCTACACAAAAGAAAAATGATATAAAAAAAAATGTAATTTTGGCCAATGTTATTTATAAAATGAAAAAAGAATGAAAAAGAATAATTTTGTTATCGTATTTTTATTTTTATTGTCTTTATTTTGCGTTCAATCATCTCTGTTTTCACAGAAACTGAAAACGGAAGATGTGCCCACTTCAGTGATGAATGCATTGGAGTATGAATATCCGGGGGTTAAAGTTTCCGCATGGGAATTAATTGAAAATCAATTTGTTGCTAATTTTAAAATCGATGGATTAGCATCTAAAGCCTATTTTTCAAATGCAGGAGAATGGGTGAAAACATTGATGCCTATTCCCCGAAAGGAACTTCCTACAGCAATTATTCAATACGTTGAGAAAGAATATCCTAATTTTGTGATTGCTATTTCAGCACTTCAACAAAAACCCGGTGAAAAAACGCACTATTATTTAGAAGTTAAAAAAGATGGTATTGGGCAAGCTTCCTCAACCTTATCTTTTACCGATAGAGGAGAATTGATGCAACGAAATGATCCACCGGGATTTACCTTGGAAGAACCTAAACCACAAGCGGCTTCACCCAAATCTCAAGAAAAACCTTCTTCCGATAAATCAGAGAAAAGCTCAACCAAACAAAAAAGCAAAGATGAACCTCAAAAGCAAAATGTTGAAATTAATGAGTCTTCAATTCCCCCTATTGTTTCTAAAACACTGAAAAAGAAAGCATCTCGTCCCGAAAATTTAAAATGGTATCGAGTAGACTCTTTTTATGTTGCTAAATGTACGGCTCAAGGAAAAGAAAATGAAATCTTTATAACTCCTGATGGAGTGTGGGAAAAAACGATTATTCAATTACCCGAAGAGGCAGTTACGGGAAATATGCAAAAACATTTAAAATCGTATTATAAAGGTTACCGATTTGCCGCAGCCCGAAAGGAGATGAGAGCGGATAAAAATGATAGGAATTATGTTGAAATTTATGAAAAAAAGAATTGGAAAGATAAATTTATTACTACAATCATATTCGATAAATCAGGTAAACTTTTAAAAACAATTGACCCTGACTATACAATGGGGCAAAATAGTAAATCTGAGGAAGACAATGATCTTGATTCCTACTATGCGAAAGTAGATGGACAAGGAGCATCCGCTGGAACAAAAATCAACTCCAAGGATCTCCCCACAGATCTGCAATCTTATGTTTCTCTTAATTATCCTTCTTATCGTTATAAATTCTGCACATTGGTTGATGATGAAGATTTAGGATCTATATACAAAATTGAAATTAAGGAAGAAGGAATAGGACTTAGTTCAGAAACGTTGTATTTTAGTAAGGTTGGAAAGTTCTTGAAAAAAGAAGGTGCCGATAGTGAAAGTAATTTAGGACTACAACAAGAGGAACAGAATGAAACCAATATCGAAATTCCCGAAAAGGTGTTGACTGCTTTTAAAGCAAAATATCCAAGAGTCGTTGAACCTGAATGGAGTTCAAATGAAGAGAATCATTATCAGGTAAGTTTTAATGGGACCCGTGGAAAGACAATTTGTGTCTATGATGCGGAAGGAACAATCCTGGAAACTTATTCTGCGCTCAGTCCCGATAATCTTACTCAAGCGATTGCCGATTATATTAAGAAAAATGCCAAGGGAGCTAAAGTGCTTGAATATTATACTGTTAAAAAATCGGATAGAAAAACCTATTATCAAGTGATTATTCAAACGAAAAAAACGAAAGAAATTCAAACCTTGTGGTTTACAAATACAGGAAAGATTGTAGAATAATAAAATCAAAACCGTGAATTATTTAGAATATAAAATTATTTTTTCTGTGGCAGAGCCATGGAAAGATATTATTATTTCCATGCTTGCTGAAGAAGGATTCGATAGTTTCGCAGATGGAAATTCAGAAAATGAGTTGTGTGCTTATGTTTCTGAAAGTATGCATCAACCTGAAAAAGTGAATCAGTTGCTTCAGAATCACGGACTTCCTGTGCAATTAACTTTTTCGGTAACTCAGATGGAGAATCGTGACTGGAACGAAGTATGGGAGTCGAATTATACGCCGGTTTTAATTGCAAATAGATGTTATATTAGAGCGCCCTTTCATGAACCTCACCCAAAAGCAGAAATAGAAATTGTGATTGAACCTAAGATGTCCTTTGGAACAGCCCACCATGAAACTACTGCGTTGATGATAGAATTATTATTGGATGAACCACTTTTTGGAAAATCCTTACTTGATATGGGTGCAGGAACAGGAGTACTCGCCATTTTGGCGCGAAAGAAAGGAGCCAATCCCGTTTTAGCTATTGATAATGATGAATGGGCATACCGGAATAATATTGAAAATAATGAACGAAATCAAGTTCCCGATATTGAAGTTAAACTCGGAGATGCCTCTTTGTTAACAACAGAAAAATATGATGTTATTTTAGCCAATATCAATCGTAATGTATTGCTTAATGATATTCAGAAATATGCTGTATGTCTTAAAAATGAAGGAAATCTTTTTATGAGTGGTTTCTATAAAGAGACAGATTTGGATATGATTGTGCATAAATGTGCTGAACATAAATTGTCTTTGGGTTGTTATAAAGAAAAAAACGGATGGGTTGCCGCGAAGTTTGTGAAGTCATAAATTTCAGCCGTTCAGCGTTTGATTCCGGAGGGACATCATTCGTATTAAGATAAATTTGTTAACCTTTAAATTTTAAAATTATGTTTGAATTACCAAAATTACCATGGAACCCGGAAGAATTAGCCCCTGTGATTAGTGCCGAAACCATTTCTTTTCATTATGGAAAACATCATCAGGCTTATGTAAACAATCTTAACAACCTGATTAAAGGCACAGAATTTGAGAATCTTTCGTTAGAGGAAATTATCATGAAATCTTCTGGCGGAATTTTTAATAATGCTGCCCAAGTATGGAACCATACTTTTTATTGGGAATCTATTACTCCGAAACCCATATCTCAAATGCCAACAGGTCTGCTGGCAGAAAAAATCAATAGGGATTTTGGATCTTTCGAAGAGTTTAAAACTAAGTTTTCACAAGCCGCAGCAACCTTGTTCGGATCCGGTTGGGCTTGGTTGGTAGTTGATAAAGATGGAAAATTAAGTATTGTACAAGAAGGAAATGCGGGAAATCCGATGGTAAAAGGGTTAAAACCTCTTCTTACCTGCGATGTGTGGGAACATGCATATTACATTGACTATCAGAATAGAAGACCTGATTATATCCAACAATTTTGGACAATTGTGAATTGGAAAAAAATTGCTGAAAGATTAGGCTAATTTTTTTCTGTTGATAACTGAATGATATTGAGAATAACTTGTGTCGCTTTTTCCATAGACTCAAGTGTTATATACTCATACTTTCCATGAAAGTTATGTCCACCGGCAAAAATATTCGGACAAGGAAGTCCCTTGAATGATAAATTTGCTCCGTCAGTACCTCCGCGAATCGGCATGATAATCGGAGGTATTTCTGCTTTTATCATGGCCTTTTCTGCTAAAGTAACAATGTGCATTACCGGTTCTATTTTTTCTCTCATATTGAAATACTGGTTTTTAATCTCATAAGAGATTCTCTTTTCTCCTAATTTTTCATTTAGAAATCCGGCAATGGTAGCAATTAATTTTTTCTTTTCCTCAAATTTATTTTTATCATGATCTCGTATGATGTAATTCAGAATTGCATTTTCAACGGTTCCTTCCATCTTGGTCAATAAGAAAAAACCTTCATATCCTTCGGTATATTGGGGACGTTGTTCCTCCGGAAGTAACGCATTAAATTCCATGGCTATTAATTGGGCATTAATCATCTTATTTTTGGCATATCCCGGGTGAATATTTCGTCCCTGAATCTTTATTTCAGCGGATGCAGCATTGAAATTTTCGTACTCAAGTTCTCCCGGAGCTCCTCCATCCATTGTATAAGCAAAATCACAACCAAATTTAGTTACGTCAAAATGAATAACGCCTTTGCCGATCTCTTCATCCGGCGTAAAGGCAACTTTAATCGTACCATGTTTGATTTCAGGATGTTGTATGAGATATTCCAACGCACAAATAATCTCCGCAATACCGGCTTTGTCGTCTGCCCCCAATAGATGTTTCCCATCTGTTGTCAAAAGGGTTTCGCCCTTATAATGAGATAATTCAGGAAAATCTTGTATTAAAAGGGCTGTTGAGGTTTCAGCATCAAGCATAATATCTTTTCCATCATAGTTCTCAATAATTCTCGGTTTTTTTACACCGGGCATATCAGGAGCAGTATCTATATGGGCAATGAATCCAATGACAGGAATTTGCTCTGGCGTGTTTGCAGGGAGTACCGCTGTTACATACCCATATTGGTCTTTTGAAGCATTTTTCATGCCTATTTTAGTCAATTCCATAACTAAATAGTCTCCGAATTCCAATTGACCTTGAGTGCTCGGATAGGTTGAAGAATTGTCATCTGAAGTAGTGTCATGCGACAAATACGTTGAAAATCTTTGCAAAAGTTTATTTTTCATGATATATATGTTTTTAATTATTCGTTTGATGAATATAAATTTGAACATGGTCTCCGTTAATCGTGTACGATTGCTCCGGAATAGAATCTATTACAGGTGCCGGAAGACCTTTGTCCCAATGGATATTGCCAATCAAAACACGTGCTTCATCCCAATATCCGGAATATAGAAACATGTCTAAAGTTTTCCGACCTCCTTCCACAATTACAGACGAGATATCTTGGGTATATAAGCATTTTATGATATTATCAATCTTATCTTCTGCGGAGGAGTATTGAAAGGACGTTCCATTAATGATCACTTGATTTCGCTCAAAAACTACAGGAATAGGACTTTTTCCTGAATAGAAACGAGTGTTGAGTTGTGGCTGATCGCGGAGTAGGGTATTGTAGCCAATGAGGATTGCATCTTCTTCACTTCGCCATTTATGAACCAGAACGCGAAGTTCGGGATTTGTAATCCAATAGTCAATTTTATCTTCAGAATTAATTCTTTCAACATCCATATATCCGTCTAAAGTTTGTGCCCACTTAAGAATGATATAGGGGCGTTTCTTCCCATGAAAAGTAAAGAATCGCCTATTCAGTTCCTTACATTCATCAGGCAAGATGTTTTGAATTACTGTTATTCCGGCTTCTTTAAGTTTTGCAATGCCGCGACCATTTACTTTTGAATTGGGATCCGATGTTCCGATAACCACTTGTGGTATTTTCCATCTGATAATTTCATCTGCACAAGGAGGAGTTTTTCCATAGTGGGAACAGGGTTCTAAATTTACGTACAGTGTTGATTTTTTTAGTAATTCCTTATTCTGAACTGCTGAAATTGCATTAATTTCCGCGTGAGCAGATCCATATTTTTGATGCCAACCTTCTCCGATAATTTTATCTTCGTATGTGATTACGGCTCCAACCATAGGATTAGGTTGAACGCTCCCCAGTCCTTTTGCTGCCAGTTGCAGGCATCGTCTCATGTAGTTATTGTGCGTTTCCGTAAGAAGATTAAAAGAATCCATAAAAATGAACGATAATTTATATTTCGTTTTTTAAAAATTGCTGACGAAGATTTTCGGGAAAACGTTCGATGGCATATCGCAACATCGTTCTTGGCATTTGTTGGTATCTTTGTTCGGTGGAGAGAAATTCAATTTCAACCTCAAAATTTCTCTTTCCGATCTCCCGAAGCATCCAACCTACGGCCTTTTGAATCAAATCATGTGGATGGGTGAGCAATAGTTTAGCCAAATCAAAAGTGGTTGAATAATCATTATTTTTGATAAAAAAATAGGTCGAAATAATGGCGATACGTTGTGTCCATAAATGCTTTTCCAAAGCAAACTGATAAAGGATTTCTCGATTGCGTTTCCATAGATGAGCCCCTACAATTTTTGGGGCGGAAAGATCTACCAAATCCCAATTATTAATTCGATTTCGATGTTTTATGTAAAAATCGAAAAATTCTTCTTTTTCTCTCTCATCTTTGGATTTTGTGTACATTTCAACTAAGAAAAGCAATCCGGTCATCCGACACTCATGATAGACATCTTCCATGAACAATTCTATCTCATTTAAAGGTAGCGAATGATACTTTTTTACAATCGCGCGTTGTTTGGGGACAACCACTCCAATAAATTGATCTCCTGCTCCGTATTGGCCTTCTCCCGTTTTGAAAAAATAAGGGAGAAATTCCTTCTTTTTCTCATCAGCAACCGCAAACAACGCTCTTTTTATGTATTCAAAAGATATAGAGTCATTATGTTTTTGGTTGGAAATCATTTTGTGTTATTTATTATGATGTAAAAAATAGGAAAGCGGTTGTAACTGCCTGTCAAAATGGAAGTATTGAAGGATGTAAAATTCCTCGGGCTTATCTTTCAACATTCCGTAACATTTATCGCGGCTGATCTCAAGTCTTACCTGATCTACTAAATCCCCCTCTTCTGAAAGATATTCAATATTTTCTTCTAATCGATATAAAAATAATTCTGTTATTTTCCCATCGGTATCTGTTAATTTAATGATTCTGAAAAGGTTATTTTCGATAATACTATCTTTTTTATTTTGAGGCATTTCGGTCAGTAAAGTTTGATAGTTTTTTTCTCGAAATTCAGATAACATGTCTAATACTTTGGTCGTATCGTAAGAAGTTAATTGGTTTTGTTTGCTGTCAAAAAGGTCAAAAGAGCGTGGACTGCTTTTAACAAGTGAAAATGATTCTTCAGGATTATTCAAATCTATAAACTCAACAGACTGAATACGAGTTAATTTTGTTTGAAAAAGGACATGACTTCGCCAATCGGATTCAAATTGAGAAAATTGTGGTGTTATAAAACCCCGAAAGCCGGGAATATGTGCAATATAAGGCTCCTCCATTCCTTCTACGTATATATAGTTGGCTAAATTATCTTGTGTGGCAGGTCCGAAAAAGTATGTTTTGGTTTTGCGTTCTTTTGTAAAAAAAGGAATCCCGAACAGAGAGAATTTCGGGGCAATTTGATACACTTCGACTTTAATTGATCCAACAGCAAGAGTTTTGGTTATATTTTCGATTGCATTTTCGGGAATAACTTGCCGAATCATTATATTACGTAATGTTCCCAAAACTGATTTTACATTGTATTGCATGGCCGGAATAGAGTCTCGCAGCATCCATAAACCGTTTTGTTTTGTTAGAAGTACATTATTTCCATGCATATCTGCAATAAAAATCTTGGTTACGGAAGAAGTGTCTTTTATGGCAAGTGCTTTTGAATCAGGTATTTTATCATCGGAATTAAAAATAATTTCTTTTTGATATAATACAATAAAAACGGATAAAAGAATTAAGATTCCCGCAATGAGTATAGTGATCTTTTGTTTGTTCATAAGTAGATAATCTTTATTTTTTTTGAACGGAACTTTTTTTGCTATATTTTATTTTCCGGAATATGATAAGGATTGTTCCCATTATAAAAATTAGGATTAACGGAATAGCGATATTAAGAAAAGCATATTTATTTTTTTCCGTTTTCATTTTTATTGGGTCTAAAGTGCCAATTTTTAAACTCTTTGAACGAATTTGAAGAAGATCGTCATCAGCACTCAAATAATTAATACAATTTAAAATAAAATCAGCATTATCATACATTTTATTACTATACCTGTCAAATCCGCAAGGATAGGGTTGTCCTTTGTTGTCGATGGCATTACGAATGATATCTCCATCAGATACAAAGATTTGTCTTGTTGGAACAATGCTTTCATTTTTATAACCCAATTGCTTAATGGTGTCAAATTCAATCGGAAGGATACC
Organism: Bacteroidota bacterium; assembly: GCA_022708105.1. Lineage (GTDB taxonomy): Bacteria > Bacteroidota > Bacteroidia > Bacteroidales > WCHB1-69 > DUOL01. The sequence goes on along the minus strand of JAKIZI010000011.1, from coordinate 23,952 downwards.
CGCGTATGCAGAAGTAAATACTCCTTCAACCAAGACGGCAATCGGCAAATATTTAAAAGCAAATTCTTCCATGTTTGGTGTGGCACGTGCAACATTTAAGGTTACAATTGCCGGCGTCGGAATTAACTTAGTACGTTCTGAAGTGGTCATCAAAACATCTTTCTTAAGTCGCTCTTCCGAACCAACCACATCAATAGTAGAAGCAAAATCGGATTTGATGTTCTTGATTCTCCGAACAATAGGGTGATCGCTAAAATTAACAATATCAGCCGTATATGGAAACGCCATAAACTTATATTGAGGGCTGTCTCCCATATTTCCTACATTGATTGGAATTGTCTGACAGCTCAAGTCTTGAACAATATTTGTGTTTATCCTTACTCCATATTTGAAGAAAAGATTCTCCAATCTTAAGTTTCGTGGAATTACAAAATTTTCGGGAGTAGCTTGAAGGCTATCAATCGATGCTGTTGTGGGGTCAATTAGCCAAAGCACTTTTCCTCCACGCATAATGTGTTGATCTATAATATATTTATCGTACTCACTAAAGGCTTTTGTCGGCTGAGCAATAATAAGTACATCGTATTTGTTTCCCTTGATTTTGATTTCTTGAGTTAAAGTATCGACTACTTCAATATCACTTAAAATATTAAGTCTGCCGTTAAGTGAAATTCGTTCAACTTCATAAAACCTTTGTAATTGCCAATGCATCCAAGAAGTACTCATAAAATCCAATTCTCCGTGGCCTTCAATAAAAGCAATTTTTGTTTTTTTCGGTTTAACAAGTTTGCGAATCGCATTCACAAAATTATATTCTAATTCTTGCATGGAGTATTCTAACCAAGTAGTTCCTTGAGAAGGATCTGCAACTACAAGTGTAGCCGGTTGTTCATGGGTTTTGTATGCAATCATTGCTCCCGGAATCACATAGTAAGTTGAAAAACCGGTGCCCTCTTCCCTGCTTATTGGTATCGGTCGTAGCCCCTTGCTATAAAATTCTCCGAAAATGGCATTCATCTCTTCTCTTGTCTTTCCGGCAGTTGGGTCAATAAATTCAAAATAGATGTTTTTTGAATAATTACGGAATGATTCAAGCATCTCTTTTGTCTTGTTTGCAAATTGCCGATAATCTGCGGGTAAATTATCGCCTTTCAAGTAAACTTTTATATATACCTTATCATTTAAAGATTCTAATAGTTCAATCGTTGATGGTGAAAGGGAATGTCGCTTATCTTTCGTTAAATCAATTCTGAAATAGAGAAATGAAGAGATAATATTGATAGAGATTAAAATCAATATACTGGCAATCAGTCCGATGATGGCTGATCTTTTAAATTTTTTTCCGGCAGAAATATCTTTTTTCATTTTTTTCATTTTAAAAAGTTACCATTTTCTGCTTAATAAAGAGATGCGTGTGGAGAATAGGAAAATGAAAATGACACTACAGAAGTAGATGAGGTCTCTTGAGTCAATAACTCCTTTGCTGATGATTGCATAATGATGATCAATACCTATTGTTTTCAAATAATAACCGAAAGCTCCTAAAGATTCAAATGAATAGATAAATTCAAATCCGAAATGTAAAATAAAACAGATAGGTGCGGTAAGAATGAAAGCGACTATTTGATTTGAAGTTAAGGAAGAGATAAATATTCCGATGGAGATAAAAGTAGCCCCTAAAAACAGCAATCCGATGTAAGACCCGAAAGTACTCCCAAGATCAATATTTCCAATAGGTTTTCCTAAATAATAAACCGAAATCACATAGATTAATGTGGGAAGAATGGCAATGATGAGCAGTGTTAAACTTGAAAAGAATTTGGCAAGAATAATCTGAGTGTCGGAAATAGGTTTTGTTAGTAAAAGTTCCATGGTGCCTTGTTTTCGCTCCTCAGCAAAAGAACGCATCGTGATGGCAGGGACTAAAAACAGAAATAAAAATTTGGATAAACTGAAAAAGCCTTCCAAATCTGCAATTCCGGTTGATAAGACATTGTTTATGTTTGGGAATATCCATAAGAAAAGCCCGGTAACAATGAGAAATACCCCAATAAAAATATAGCCGAGCAACGAACTGAGATATGTTTTTATTTCTTTGATGTATAAGCTATACATAATTTTCTAATAAAAAGTGAATTGCAAAAGTACAAAAAATTAGCATTCCCTGCGAGGGGCGGTCTTTTATTTTATAGCTCTGTGATATTGTGCTGCATTTCTTAGATGTTCGCTGGCACTTGATGTAAAATTATGATAACCAGATAAATCGGGTTTTGCACACATGAAAATATAAGAATGTTTGCGATAGTAAAGTACTGAATCAATTGTTGAAGATTCCGGTATCCGAATCGGACCTGGGGGCAAACCTTCATAAATGTAAGTGTTGTAAGGAGAATCGACTTCAAGATGTTCGGATAATATCCGCTTGAGTGTAACATCCCCCACCGCAAACTTAACAGTCGGGTCTGCCTGCAATTTTATTCCTTTGTGGAGTCTGTTGATGTAAACTCCTGCAATAATGGATTTTTCCTCTTCTCTGAAGTTTTCCTCTTCTACAATGGATGCTAATGTGATAACTTCAACCGGAGTTAATCCAATCTCTTCTGCTGATTTTACTCTTTTTTCGTTCCAAAAAGAATTGTAATATCCATACATCTTATCAAAAAAATCTGTAGCATCGATATCGTAATAAAATTCATAAGTATTTGGAATGAAAATAGAAACTACAGTTTGAGGGGTAAACCCGTATTTTTTTAAAAAAGAGGAGTCGTTAAGTAATTGAAGCAGTTCCTTGTGTGAAAAAAGAAACTTGTCCTCTGTTTTTTGAACGAATTGTTCTTTAGTTCGAATATTATTGAAAGTAAATTTAACCGGGTAATGTTGTCCCCGATATAATTTTTTTATGAGATTAAGATTATTTTCTCCCTTTTCAATCTTATATTTTCCACGGGAAATATATTGCGGATATTTTATGGCATGGGCAACCAATTTGAATGATAAATTATTCTTGAGAATATGATGTTTTGAAAGCGAGTCGGTAACTTGTTGAAAAGATGCATTTTTGGGAATATATAAAACTGCATTTTTCTGTGTATTAGGAATATAAATAAAATATACTCCGAATAAAATACCAACTAAGAGTAGAATGATGAGGGAAAGAATTAATTTTTTCATATAGATTTAGGATTAAAACATTGCAATATTAGTTCGTCACAATAGCCTTCTTGTGTAAGAATCCACTCTTTTTTATGTCCGCAGATTTCGAATCCCGCCTTTTTAAATAACTCAATACTTCCGGGGTTGTTTGTCATGATGTTGCAGTAGATCTGATGGAGTTGTAAAATGGTGAAAAGATATTCTTTGACCAAGGCGATACTTTCGGTTGCAAAACCTGAGCGGCGAAACTGTTCCGCAATTAAGATGCCGATACCGGCTCTTTTATGAAACGGATCAAAATCAAAAATATCGATAATGCCTGCGGCCTGTTCGCTCTTAATATCGTCAATAATGAGTCTTAGTTGTTTTGTTTCATAAATATCTGCAACAGAAGATTCTATAAATTGTTGTAAGGTGTATTTAGAAAATGGTTTTAAAGTGTTGCTGATGGTCCATACTTCAGGATCATTTTCCCAAAGATATAGCAAGTCAACATCTCCGGGCTCCAAAGCCCTTAACTTAATTAGATTTCCTTGTAAAATCATTATTTATCGTATTGATTGATTAATGTTTTAATATGTGCCAATTCATCCCGAATTTTTGCAGCATCGATAAAGTTGAAATCTTTCACGGCATGTTCAAGATTTTTTCGAAGTATTTTTTCGTATTTGATTAATTGCTCTTTATTTAAAAGTTTTGGAATCTCTTTTTCTGCTGCAATTGGATCTGCTAAGGTCTGATTATCGTATACAGTCCGATTTTTTCCTTTTTCATTTTTAAATAAAGATTCTTCTTGTTCGGCTTTGATAACGCTCTTTGGTGTAATATTGTTTAATTTATTGTATTTTAATTGTTTAATTCTTCTTCTTGCAGTCTCGTCTATGGTGGCTTGCATGGAACGTGTCATCTTATTGGCATAAAAAAGGACTTTTCCGTTGATGTGTCTTGCAGCACGACCAGCCGTTTGGGTTAGTGAACGTTCATTTCTTAAAAAGCCTTCTTTGTCGGCATCCAGAATTGCAACTAAGGAAACTTCAGGAAGATCCAGTCCTTCGCGCAACAGATTAACACCTACCAAAACATCAATAGCTCCAAACCGTAAATCTTTTAAAATCTCTACACGATCCAATGTTTCCACGTCCGAATGAATGTATTGTGTTTTGATTCCTATATTGATGAGGTAGGTAGAGAGTTCTTCCGCCATTTTTTTGGTAAGCGTTGTGACCAGAACACGTTCTCCTTTACTTACAGTAAGCTCAATTTCTTCCATTAAATCGTCCACTTGATTGGTGGCGGGGCGAACTTCGATGATTGGGTCTAAAAGTCCCGTTGGACGAACTACCTGCTCCACTATAATTCCCGCGGATTGTCGCAATTCGTATTCAGCCGGAGTAGCACTCACATAGATAGTTTGTCCTACTAAAGCTTCAAATTCATCAAATCGCAATGGACGGTTGTCCAATGCAGCCGGCAATCGAAATCCGTAATCAACCAGGTTTTGTTTTCGGGAACGGTCTCCGCCGTACATTGCCCCGATTTGTGGGACAGTCACATGGCTTTCATCAATGACCATAATGAAATCATCCGGGAAAAAATCCAAAATACAGAAAGGCCTTTCCCCGGGCTGACGTTTGTCAAAATATCTCGAGTAGTTTTCAATCCCGGAACAATAACCCAATTCTTTCATCATTTCCACATCATAAGTAACCCGATCTTCTAATCTTTTTGCTTCTAGATGCTTTCCGATGGATTTTAAATAATCACGCTGCACACCTAAATCAAGTAGTATTTGTTCCACCGCATCATTCATTGATTGCTGAGAGGTAACAAAAATATTTGCCGGATATAGAGTTAACTCTTCTTGTTTGTTAATAATTCCTCCCGAAACAGGTTCAATCTCATGAATTTCTTCAATTTCATTATCCCAAAAGATAATTCTGAATGCATTGTCATGATAGGGAGGGAAAATATCAACAGTATCTCCTTTAACCCGAAAACGTGCCGGAGCTAATTCCAATTCTGTTCTAGAATAGAGACTGCTCACCAATCCGTGCAACAATTGATTGCGATCCAAAAGCATACCTTTATGTAATTTAATCACATTTTTGGCAAATTCTTCAGGATTTCCAATTCCATATATGCATGATACGGAGGCGATTACAATAATATCTCGTCTTCCGGAAAGAAGCGAAGAGGTGGTCCTTAAACGCAACTTTTCAATCTCTTCATTAATGGAGAGATCTTTTTCAATGTATGTGTTTGTAGTGGGCAGATAAGCTTCCGGTTGGTAATAATCGTAGTAGGAAACGAAATATTCAACCGCATTTTCCGGAAAAAATTGTTTGAATTCCTGAAATAATTGTGCCGCAAGAGTCTTATTGTGACTTAATACCAAAGTCGGACGATTTACTTCTTGTAAAACATTTGCTATAGTAAATGTTTTTCCTGATCCTGTAACCCCCAATAAAGTCTGTGCCTTGTCTCCTCGATTTAAACCGGCAGTCAATTGAGTAATGGCAGAAGGTTGGTCACCACTTGGGGTATAGGAAGATACTAACTTGAAATTCACAGTTATTTACACTGTTTGCAGATTACTTTTTTTACTTTTAAATTATCAGAAATGCAGATGGACATTTTATCAAGAAGATTGCATAACCGCGTTCTGTCCCGTTCGGCAGCTAAAGTTACTGCATTTGCAAAATTATCACTCATATAGGTCTCTTCTTTATGTCCGGCTACACTAACATAAGAAAAAATGAAATCATTGGAAATACTCGGTGTCGTTAAAAATGGGTCCATCAAGGAAAGAGTATAATTATAATCTCCATTTTTTATAAAAATCGAAGCTAATTTATAAGCATTTTGCCAACTATCAAGTTTTGGATTTCGAATTGTTTTGATTTTGGCGTATGTTGAGTTTAATAATGTTGCAGTTTCCATTGTTTGAGGAGATTTTTCTAAAAAGTCAATAACCTTAAATTGAAACTCCAGATTAAGACTGTTTATTTTTTCTCTTGGAAGAAGAGGGTAGGTGTATAGTTTTTCTATTTCCATTTGCATGGTATTGATATCATTCATGGAAGTCAAAGAAATTCCGTTGATTTTGCACAAATTATGATTAAAAGACACATAAGGATTTGCGGGATTTAAACCAAAAATTTTCTCCATTTCAATACACATGCTTTCCGTAACATTGTTCTCAACCAAGCATTTCATATAAAAATGATTATTCAATAGCGGCTGAAATTGAGCTTTCATCGGAATCGAAATGTTTTGAACTACTTTGGATGCATATTTTTTATTTTCAATTTGAAGCATTATATATTTTTGAATTGCCATCGCCAAAGAAGTATTGTTTTGTGCTACCGTCTGATTGAATTTATAGATAACATAATCTTGTTCATGACTTCCCTCAATCGAGTAAGTAATATGCAGTACAATTTTTGCAAATCTGTGTTTACTTAAATAATCGGTTTCCAATGCTTTTGCTATTTCTCCCTTATTTTTTGTCAATTGCTCGTAGGCATTTTCTTTAGAAAATAGAGTTAAATCATAATAGTTTTCACTATAAACAACATCCCGTTTGAATTCTTCCCAACTATCATTGTATTCAATATTAAAAGTGATGCTGTTCTGACCATATCTTTGTTGAAAAGCACTTTTAATACTCTCTGCCCTTTTTTTCTGAAGCTGAATTTGTTTGGCATCTTGACTATAATTGAGCGAATTATGAGCAATGATGTCTACTTTGTTGATAGTAAAATAAGGCTTTTTTAAATCTTGAATAAAAGGAGCAATTTCTTCATACGTATAAGTAGTTTTATTGGGAGAAAAAGGTATAATAAATTCGATCCTTTCCGTTTCTTCTACCGGAACAAACTCCCCTTTAATCGGAATCGTAGTTTCATCTTTTAGAAAAGGTATTTTTTCTTGATAAGCAGCATTCTTACACTCTATATTTTTTTTGATAATGGTTCGGCATACTGATTTTGCTTTTAATATCATTATCGTGATTTCAAAATCATTATTGGTAATTTCTTCCGGGACAGTAGCAATCAACGCCTGTAATTTGGTCGATTTCTTTTCCGTGATTTCATTGGCACTAAGCAACATTTCGTAAGTGATGGGTTTGGTCATAAATCCACGGTTCAAGCGATCATTGTCAATGATATTTTTTTTGTCACAATCATACTGACTCTCTTGCACAAAATCCAAGACAATGGCATCATCCTCTTTTCCAATCAATTTGCGAAGTTTTTTGTAGTCATCACAGATGAAATAAACATCATCGCCTTGAAGTTTAATATATTCGGATAATACTTCTAAATTATTGTCTTCCATGCACTTTTTACAAAGCTGTTCATCATAATCATATAATCCCATTTTGCTCTTCGTAAAAGGAACCTCTTTTTGGTAAACAGGAGGTTTTCCCTCATTTAAAGTCCTATCATTACCCAAAACATAAGAAACATATACATTTTTCATATCTTTATCAACCCCAATTCCTATCCCAATAAGTGTGTATTTTTTATCAAAGAGAATTGCAGCCTGTTTCATATTTTTCAGGATAGGAGTAATTAACTCCAGACAAAGATCATAATAAGAATATTCTTCAATTCCTCTCGAAGATTTTGCTTTTGAAGCCAACTCGGTGGCTCGGTGTGAGTATCCCACAAGTCTGAGTCGCTGAGATGTGAATTTGTACGGAGCAATATTTTCAATAGTTCGTGTCATTTTTTGTGCTTGATACTCAGCTTGCATCTGCGCAATAGAATCCATCTTTATATTTTGTTTAAGCGGCAACGAAAAAAAGAATTCTGCACGCGCTGCATTAATCATATCTAACATACAGTTGTATAAAATATTTGGATTGCAATCCACAGGGTTATAATTTTTAGTATAATCCTTATTGGTTTTTATGGATTCTCCCGTAAAATTTAGATAGGGATTTATGTTTTGAGCGAATGTTAAACCGCTGAATGTGAATATGATGATACTTATCAGAAGAGAGTATTTTTTATTCATAATCTTTTAATTTAAGGGAATGAAAATTTTAGCAATAATAATAAAAAAAATCAAATGATAGGTAAAATTATTCCTAAATGATTTTTTATTCATATAAAACCCAAGGCAAATTCTTTCTTTTTTCTATTTTTTATTAAAACTTGAATAAAATGAACTTTCAGAATTGTATTGTTTGTTGTTTTATGAAAGTATTCCAATTTTTTTTTGTTATTTTTGCATTTTAAATACAGAAGATGAAGATTGTTAAAGGAACTTCCTTGGCGATGGAGATTAAGGAAAGCTTAAAAGAGAAAATTGCACTCTCTTCGTTGCAATTTCATCGTTCTCCTTCTCTCGCTTTGATTTTGGTCGGATCTGACGAACAAAGCAAACGTTATGTGCAAAAGAAAGTGGCCGCCTGTGAAGAGGTTGGAATTGTTCCCCGTCTTTTTTCACTTCCTGAGACTACCTCCCAACAAGAATTGTTGAATTTAGTGACATCGCTGAATGATGATACTGCCACAGATGGGATATTGGTTCAATTGCCGCTGCCCCCTCATATTGACAAAAATTTGATTATTAATAGTATTGACAGCCAAAAAGATGTAGACGGATTACACCCATTTAATATTGGGAAATTGACTTCCGGACAAGAGGCCATTATTCCTTGTACCCCCAAAGGAGTTCTCTCTTTACTACGGTCATTACATATTTCTTTAAAGGGCAAAAACGTCGTGGTTATAGGTCGCAGTGATTTGGTGGGAAAACCGATGGCGCAATTACTTCTCAGGGAAAATGCTTCTGTTACAATTTGTCACTCGCACACTTCTGATTTGGAAACATTTACACGCAATGCCGATATTCTTATCTCTGCAGTAGGACAATCCAACTTGATTTTACCGCACATGCTAAAGAAAGACGTTGTGGTTATTGATGTGGGAATTAGTACGTGTAATGGCCGCTTGGTCGGAGACGTATTTCATCCGGAAAGATTGTCAGAGCTCGAAGAAGTGGTTTCTATAATTACGGCAGTTCCTGGTGGTATCGGACCGATTACAGTGGCTGCACTGCTTGAAAATACATTTGAAATTTATAATAAACGTTTATCCATTTAAAATAATACAATTATGCTTGCAACAATTATATGGACGGTTGATCCGGTTGCTTTTTCAATAGGAGCACTCGAAGTTCGCTGGTACGGAATTCTTCTTGCTATCGGTTTTTTCCTTGCTTATTTGACACTTTCTCGCATTTTTTTAGTGGAGAAACTATCTCAAGAATTATTGGATAAGTTGTCCTTTTGGACGATTATTTGGACCATTGTAGGTCTTCGACTCGGACATTTTCTTTTTTATGAACCCGAACAATTTATTAAAGATCCCCTTTCGATTATTTTACCTTTCAGCAACGGACACTTTGTGGGTTACCAAGGATTGGCCAGCCACGGAGGGGTTATTGCCATTATTTTGTTTATTATCTATTTCTCATGGACACGCAAAATGAACATTTTGTGGCTTTTGGATAGGCTCAGTATTGCGGTTCCTATTGCGGCGGCTCTTGTGAGATTGGGAAATCTGATGAATCATGAAATCGTAGGCAGTATTACCACCATGAGTTGGGCTTTTAATTTTACTCAAGGCGGACCCGGCGTCGAAAATACATTTCGTCATCCAGCACAATTATACGAATCAATCGTCTATCTTCTTCTCTTCTTTGCCTTGATTATTTACTATTTTAAGTTTGCTCGCGGTAAAGTCCCCGCAGGAAGAACTACCGGAATTATTCTCTTTGTAATTTTTACCGCCCGGTTTATCATCGAATTTTTTAAAGAGGTCCAAGTCGCTAAAGAGATTCAAATGGTCGAAAATATTGGGCTGAATATCGGGCAACTATTGAGTATCCCATTTATGATAGTAGGATTAGGATTGTTGATCTATTCATTTGTAAAAAAGGATATTCCAAGTTATATCGAAGTCCTGAAACCGAAAAAATAATCATCTTTCTTATCGCTTTATAACTCTGATAAACAAATAGACAGGGAGGTGATCTGCATATCCCCCGATATATTTTGGCCCTAAATAAGTGCGAAAAACCTTTTCTCCTCCGTACTTTTCATCCGGGACCATCATAAAATCAGATTTGAAAATGTGAGCTTCCCGTTCCACAATTAACAAACGGTTATCCTCTTCCAATAATGCTTTTGACACAATTATCTGGTCCAAACATCCCCAAAAATCTTCTCTTTTATGTGTTCCCATATTCTGTTGCTTGAAAAATGGAAGCATAAGATTGTATAAATCAGCCTCTTTATTTGGAAATTCAACGGCTCCCAAAACTTGAGAGATGCTTTCATCTGTTGGATAATCATTGAAATCTCCGGTAATCAATATGTTACATTTTGGATTTTGTTCCAATAAGAGGTTTACATTTTCACGAATTATTGTTGCATAATGGTTGCGTTTTAAAATAGTGGGTGCGTATCCCCCGTATCTGGAAGTCCAATGATTGACAAACAAATGCAATGAGTCTCCCTGCGGAAAGGTCGCGACCACATATAAAATATCGCGATTTTTTGACTCGATTTCAAAGGGAAATACAACCGGAATAGGTTCACTATATACGATTTGTATTCTCTCTGAACGATAGAGCAACGCCACCTCAATTCCTCGCATATCCGGTGAATCATAATGAACTATTTTGTATTGGAATTTTTTTAAAGGAGAGTGATAACATAGTTGTTCCAACACAAAACGATTTTCTATTTCAGCCAATCCTATAATATCAGGGGGTTCTCCTTTTCCCATTGCCAGCAAAACTTTTGCAATGTTGCTTACTTTTCGTTTCATTTTTTTGAAACTCCAATGATTAAATCCCTCAGGAGTAAATGCTTCATCATTTTTAAGAGAATCATCCCGAGGGTCAAAAAGATTTTCTGTATTGTAAAAGGCAATCAAATAACAATCTGTAGAATCTCTATTCTGTGAAAATGATATGATTATCGAATTGAAAATCAAGAAAATTAAAAACAATAGAAATTTCCCTTTCATTTTTTATAGACGAAAATAGGAAATTTCTATTGCAAAATCAAGTCCCGGATTTTGCAGTTTTTCTAAAATATTATTTTTGGAAAAACAACTATTCGGCAAAAGGAAACAACAACATTACTATAAAATAGGTCCAAATTTTACCAACTGTTTTCCTGCTTCGTTTTCAGTAAAATTCTCAAAATTTTGAATAAATGAGTCGGCTAATTTACGAGCACTTTCTGCATAAGCATCCTTGTTCGTCCAACTATTTTCAGGATTAAGAATAGCGGAGTCTACATTAGGAACACATGTGGGAATGCTTAAATTGAATGGTTTTATGGTTACTGTTTCACAATCAATCAAATTATCATTCAAAATTGCGGTTATGATGGCACGTGTATCTTTGAGGGAAATTCGTTTTCCGACGCCATAGCCTCCTCCAATCCACCCGGTATTTACCAAATAAGCAGTTGCATTGTGTTCCGTAATTTTCTTTGCCAAAGCATCCGCATACACGGTAGGATGGAGCGTTAAAAATGCGGCTCCGAAGCAAGAAGAGAAGGTCGGTTGCGGAGTGAGAATTCCACGTTCCGTTCCTGCTAATTTTGCTGTATAGCCACTTAAGAAATAATACATCGTTTGTTCTCTGTTTAAGATAGAAACTGGTGGTAATACTCCGAAAGCATCAGCAGAGAGAAATATGATTTTTTTAGGATGAGGTCCTTTGGAAACCGGTTTTACAATGTTGTCAATATGGTAAATAGGGTAGGATACCCGTGTGTTTTCGGTTTTGGCTGCAGAACTGAAATCTATGTTACCCTCTTTATCAATAACGAGATTTTCCAAAAGAGCGTCTTTTTTGATGGCTCTGTAAATATCGGGTTCTTTTTCTTTACTTAAATCAATACATTTAGCATAACAACCACCTTCAAAGTTGAAAACGCCTTCGTCATCCCATCCATGTTCATCATCTCCGATGAGGGCACGATCGGGATCCGTAGAAAGTGTCGTTTTTCCGGTTCCGGAAAGACCAAAAAAGATGGCGGCATCTCCTTTTTTGCCAAGATTGGCGGAACAGTGCATAGCAGCCATTCCTTGCAAGGGAAGATAATAGTTCATGATGGAAAAGATTCCCTTTTTCATTTCTCCTCCGTACCAAGAACCTCCAATTAATCCCATGCGTTCCGTTAAATTGAATGCCACAAAGACTTCACTGTTCAATCCTTGCTCTTTCCAATTCGGATTCGTTGCTTTACAACTGTTCAATACAATAAAATCGGGTTTAAAATTGCGAAGTTCTTCTTCCGTAGGCCGAATAAACATGTTTTTTACAAAATGTGCCTGCCATGCAACTTCTGTAACAAAGCGAATTTTTAGTCTTGAGTTCTCGTTAGCTCCACAAAACCCGTCCATGACGTACACTTTCTTATTGCTGAGCTGGGTTTGGCTTATCTTTTTCAAATCTTGCCATATTTCCGGTGTTATCGGTTTATTGTCAGACCCTTTTCTTCCCTTACCTGCCCACCAAACATGGTCGCGAGAGGTGTCATCCATCACAATATACTTGTCTTTCGGAGAACGACCGGTGAAAATACCTGTGTCTACGGATAAAGCTCCTGATTTTGTCCAGAAAGCTTTTTCATATCCTTCCAATGAAGGATTTATTTCATGTTCGTATAATTCGTCATAAGACAAATTATAATAAATTTTCTCGGGATTTAAAATCCCCAATTGAGCCAATTGTTCTTGTATTGTTTGCATGATATATAATTTAAGATGTTGTTTTTCAAAAGATTATAAATGAATAAAACTTTATCTCCGCTTCATGCAAACTTAAAAAGTTTTTTAATACAAAATACAAGAACAGAAAAGAAAAAATCTAAAGCAACATCATTTGTACCCTTTTTATGGTATCAACCAATCGGTCAATTTCTTCTTTGGTGTTGTAAAGAGCAAATGAAGCCCTGATAGTTCCCGGAATTCCATATTTATCCATAATCGGTTGGGCGCAATGATGTCCTGTGCGGACCGCAATTCCCCATTTATCTATCAATAGTCCTGCATCGTATGGATGAATGCGATCAAGTATAAAAGAGATAATCGAAGCTTTTTCTTTAGCCTTTCCTATAATCGACAATCCGGGTATCGACAGCAATTGTTGTGCTCCGTATTCCAAAAGTTCATTTTCATATTGAGCAATTGTAGAAATGCCTATCCGGTTAAGGTAGTCAATAGCACTCTTGAGCCCGATTACATCTGCCACATTGGGTGTGCCGGCTTCAAATTTAAAGGGAAGTTCATTAAAAGTGGTGTGAGCAAAAGTAACTCGCTGAATCATCTCACCCCCTCCCTGATAGGGCGGCAACTTTTCTAGCCACGCCTCTTTGCCGTATAATACTCCAACGCCCATCGGACCATACATCTTATGTCCCGAGAAACAATAAAAATCACAATCCAAATCCTGAACATCTACTGGCTGATGAGACATCGCCTGTGCCCCGTCAATCAATACGGGAATGTCCTTTTGATGAGCTATCTCAATGATTCGTTTGATCGGATTGATGGTCCCTAAAGCATTCGAAATATGGGTGATGGCAATAAATTTAGTCCTTTTGGTAAGCAACAAATCCAATTCCTCTATTTTTAGATTCCCATCTTCATCAATAGGTAAAACTTTCAAGTGGGCCTTTTTTTCTTCGCAAATCATTTGCCATGGAACAATATTGGAATGATGCTCCATCTCCGAAATAATCACTTCATCGCCTTCATGCAGAAATGCTTTACCGAAAGATGAAGCCACAAGATTAATGGACTCGGTAGTTCCTTTGGTGAAGATAATCTCGTGTTGATGTGTCGCGTTAATAAAATGCTGTACTGCGGTACGGGCTTCTTCAAATGCAGTAGTGGCCTGTTGGCTCAAATAGTGAACCCCCCGATGAATATTGCTGTTGAGACGGGTGTAATAATCTAGGATGGAATGAATTACCTCTTTCGGCTTTTGTGTTGTAGCCGCATTGTCTAAATAGATCAAAGGATGACCGTTCACAGTTTGGTCTAAGAGTTGAAAATTATCACGGTGCATAACCATTTGTTTTAGTCGGAAAGTCCAGGAAAAGGAACTTTTCCGATTAGTTTTGGAATTACAAAAATACGAAATTAATTTGGGATGATAGAGTATATTTTTTTGTATTTTTGCTTTTTATATAAAAAAATTAATAATCTATATACATATAATATATAAAGGATGAAGAAACATTTTATTTCTACGGAATTTCTTGGTTTAGAATCAGTAAAAACTATTTTGAATAAGAAAATGCGTTTGGAATTATCCGAAGAGGCAGTCCATTCCATTAATAAGTGTCGTTTCTATTTGAATGAGGCGATGCAGTTTGCTACGGAGCCGATTTACGGAGTTACGACAGGCTTTGGTTCCTTGTGCAACACTTCGGTTTCAATGCAAGATCTTTCCATGCTGCAAAGAAATCTCGTCATTTCACACGCTTGCGGTATCGGGGATGAAGTGCCTCAGGAAATTGTCCAACTGATGCTTTTACTTAAAATTCAGTCCCTTTCCTACGGAAATTCCGGAGTGCAGTTAGAAACCGTTCAGCGGCTAATTGATTTTTATAATGCCGGTGTTTATCCGGTGGTTTACCAACAAGGCTCTTTGGGGGCTTCGGGCGACTTGGCTCCGCTGGCTCATCTCGCTCTCCCGTTGTTGGACTTGGGAGAAGTGTACTATAATGGAAAAAAACATCCGGCAGAACAGATTAATAGAAAATTCGGGTGGGAACCCATTACGTTGCAATCTAAAGAAGGATTGGCACTGCTCAATGGAACTCAATTTATGAGTGCTTATGGTGTTTGGCTTCTTTTGAAAGCTAAAAAATTATCATGGTTAGCTGATATCATTGCCGCAATTTCCCTCGATGCCTTCGACGGTAGAATTGAACCATTTCATATTTCAATCCAACTCGTGCGTCCTCATATTGGGCAAATACTGACAGCTGCCCACATTAACGAACTCCTTGAAGAGTCCCAAATTATTTCCCAACCTAAGGAACATGTTCAAGATCCCTATTCGTTCCGTTGTATTCCTCAGGTGCACGGAGCCACGAAAGATGCTTTGCAGTATGTGATTGGTGTAATCGAAACCGAAATTAACTCCGTTACCGACAACCCCACTATTTTTCCGGATGAGGATATGATTATTTCTGCCGGCAATTTTCACGGCCAACCGCTGGCTATTGCCCTCGACTTTCTCTCCCTCGCCATGGCAGAATTGGGAAATATTTCGGAAAGAAGAATCTATCAATTGATTTCAGGTAAAAGAGGGCTTCCCTCTTTCTTAATCAAACATTCAGGATTGAATTCCGGCTTCATGATACCTCAATATACAGCCGCCTCGATTGTTAGCCAAAATAAAACTTTTACCATGCCCTCTTCCTCCGACTCTATCGAATCATCTCAGGGACAAGAAGATCATGTAAGTATGGGTGCTAATGCCGCTACAAAAGCATTTCTCGTAGTTAACAATGTGGAGAAAATACTGGCTATAGAATTGTTGAATGCTGCCCAGGCGATCGAATTCAGAAGACCACTCCAGTCATCCCCTTTCATTGAAGAATTTCTGAAACATTATCGCAAATATGTTCCATTTGTGGAAAAAGACACAGTGATGTATCCCCTTATTCAAGCATCCCAACAGTTTATCCAAGGAGTTGAGGTGGTGATGCCGGAGCAATTTTAAGTTAATTTAAATGTTTTTGTATTAAACGATATTGGAATATAAAATTAAATATTTAACAAAAAAATAAAAATGAAAAGAAACCTTTTTTTAATCCTTATTTCGGTGATTCTGTTATCATCGTGTATGATGACGAGAACCAATGTGGGAACTTACCGACAGATGCAAGGAGAAGAATATACATTCAGTAAAGGCAAACAAGTATATTTGTTTTGGGGATTGTTGCCATTGGGCTATACCAATGTCGCTACTCCCGATGATGGAAATTGCCAAATCCGCACTTACCACAATTTCTGGGATCTGCTTTTATCTACTGTTACTGCGGGCATCTTTGATATGCAGACTATTAAAGTTAAAGCCAAAAGACCGCCTCAAACCGGTGAGTTTATACCGCCTCTAAATGAGTAATTCGTATATTTTATAAAAAAAAGTGCAGTTTTCTCTCTTTAAAGGAGGGGCAACATTGTTTTTTTTGTATTTTTGTCCGATTGCATATTATTTATTAAAAATTTACAGCCATGAAAAAAATTAATTTTACCCTTTTTCTTTTATGTTGTATCCTGATTACAGGCCAATCACAACCTTTTCAAGGAAATGAAAAAGGAGTTTGGTACGAACCGGATACTATTTTAGCTTTCGATATTCAATATCCTACAAAAACGGATTTAATTCCATGGGAAAAAATTATTTACACTTATGATGCAAATGCATTGAGATTGTCTGAAGTGAGAACCTATTGGGATTACGATCAGAGCAGCTTTACAAATACCAACGGCCGTAAAACTTTATATACCTATAATTCCGATAATTTGTTGGAAAGCCAAACACAGCAGCAGTGGAATAATGTATCTTCTTCTTGGGAAAATCAGTATTTTAATACTTATGCTTATCAATTAGGCAATATGACTGAAGAAGTTCAATCTGCTTGGGATACAGCTACGCTCTCCTTTCTTCAGGAGATGAGATTTTTATACACCTATGATGAACACAATAATCCCGTTTTATTTGAATCTCAGTCATGGAATGACTCTCTTCAAGCATGGCAACCATGGCATGGATACACAACCGATTATGTGTATGATAATGATTTTAATATACTTTCAAAGGTTGAAGTTTATATGAATTCTACAGATTCTAATATTTACACCTATACCTACGACGCGAATGGAAATATGCTCTCTGAAACTTATGCCTATTCATCCATGGGAGTGCATAACAATTACAACTATTTGACCTATGCGTATGATGCTAATAATAATCTTATTCAACGCGTTACCTATGAATGGGATGCCGATTCAAATGATTATGTTTATGCCTCTTGGGATGGTAGAATTACTTACTCTTATGATGAAAGCAATAATCGTATTTCCCATTTAAGAGAAACTTATGATTATGATCAGCAAGGCTGGTTGGTTGACGGCTGGAACCCACGACTCGACTGGACTTACGAAAATGATAATGCCGTGCTTATTAATGCCTATGAGTTTGATTATGATATCTTCGAATGGGTGCCGACCATGTCCGGGCACGTGGAATTGCACTATAATAATATGAAATCAACTTTTGAAATGTGGACCGGCGGTCATCAATTTGAAATAAGCTATCAAACTTTTCAAACACCGGTTTTAGTTAAACCCAATGATTATATTAAGATCACCTGCTATCCCAATCCTACCCAAGATGTATTGTATCTATCAGGTCTTTTGGAAAAGAGTAAGCTCGTTATCTATGATTTGAACGGCAGAATAGTGCAAAAAACAAACGTTTCCAATAGTCTTGAAACCATCGATATGAGTAACCTCCAAAATGGGCTCTACTTTATCGAAATCAGTAATAGTCATCAGAAATCTTCTTATAAAATTGTAAAACAATAAACTGCATTGTTGCTTTGCGACTTTTTTAATCTTCGGAGAAATGAAATAAATTCTTCGAAGATTTTTTTTATTATTTATTAGGGCGTGACGGCTTCGCCGCCGGTCTCCGGCTCCAAGTCCGCAGCCGCAAGCCGTGTTGCCGCAAAGCTGCAAAAAGAGCTTCCTCCGGTCGCTTTTTTGCAGCAGCGGCACATCGGCTTACGTCCTTGCGGGCTTTCCGCCTACAACCTCACGCGGGGGATGGTGAGAAACGTTATGCCGTATTGTCTTTGCGGTAAATCTTTACCGATTGGGGAATTAATTTATATTTGGTTTCTGACGTCCCTAACCGGGACGAGGGTGTTTTTTTTGTCTTTCGTTTCTACCGGGCTTCAGACCCTAATCGGGTCTGTGAGGAAATGTGTTATAAAAGATTATTGAAATTGATAATCTTAATATCGGACTTTCTGGTCTGGAATGGATTGTGCGCGGGAATGTCCCGGCAGGGACAATAGCTTGGTAGAAAATATCCGCGGTGATGAATAATTATGTCCCGATTAGGGACATCAGATTTATCCAAACCACTAAGCGGTTCTATCAAAACAAGGCATTTGGGCATATCGGCTTCGCTTCCGGGGCCGGTGATACGACCTCGAACATAACTAAGATATGACACAATCCATTTTACCTACCCCGGCCTTCGGCGACGCATGTTATTTAGCTAATTTGTAAGTGTTTTGTGTCGCCGAAGGCCACCCCTTCCGCACGCGGAAGGGGAATGTTCTCCGTCGGCAATGCTTGGAGACCTTGCCAACGATGAAAGATGATTTTCATTAAGGGAGCACCTGCTCCGTAGTAGGGTAATACCTCTTTTGATTTGTTGTTTTTGACGGTTCACTATGGGGAGATATTTATTAGGAAAATTAGTTCGATAGCATATAACCTTCAGCCCCGGAATTATATTGATAAAAAAGTTTTGGAAATAGAATCCCAAAACTTTATGTTGATGATCCCATTATTCCCCGGCAAGCTCGCAAAGCATTGCCGACGGAGGAAATTCCCCTTTCGCGAGCGGAAGGGGTGGCCTTCGGCGACAGGAAAAACTTGTCAATCAACACAACAGAAGCGTCGCCGAAGGCCGGGGTAGGGACTATGATTCTTCATCGAAATCTCATCGCTGCCAATCAACCAAGCGGTTCTATCAAAACAAGGAAACGACAAGCGGTTTTGCAAGAACCGCTAAGCTGATTGTCATTCACAGCACCGCCGCCTCTGCTTTTTGCCCGGCCTGCGCACGTGCTTCGTGGCAGACAACAATAAATTCAAATAAAAAAACTAAGATGGAAACAAGATTATTTTTTTAATCCTATAAATTATCTTTGGATTCCGATATCGTACTATGCAATTCAAATGGTGCGTCTGCAGTGGAATTCTGCTTGGCCATGTAAATACTCACATTTAAATCGAAACCCAGCAGAAATATGAAACAATTCCAATATATGCATAGTAATATGGCAAAAAGAGCGCCGATGGAGCCGTAAAGCAGATTATAATTGGAAAAATTGGAAAAATAGATGTCCATTACCCACAATAAAAGTACCATAAAAACGGAACAAAAGGTGGACCCGGCAGAGAAATATCGAAAATATTTCTTGTTAATAGGGGCAAAATAGTAAAATGCCGAAACCATGGTGTATATCAACATAAATATCAATAACCATTTGAGTATGAGTACAAATGTCGTTGTAAATGCTGCAGGCAAGGTTATATGTGCTGTGATATACTGCAACATCGGAACCCGTAAGGAGAAAATGACGACAATAGAGATGGTGATTAGAATCGCACTGAATAATAAGCCGATATTAATAAGTGTTTGTTTGAAAAAATTACGTTTTTCGAGGTCAAAATAGGTTGTATTCAAAATATTGACAATCGCATTGACGCAAAAATAAGACAACCATATACCCAGTAAAAAGGAGAACGAAAAGAGCGTTCCGTTTTGCCGCATCAACACCCCTTGAATCACATTTTCCAACGCCGGCCATACATAATCAGGTACAATAGATTCGAGAAAGGCGTAAAGACTTCGGCGCACCGACTCCCCCAAAAACGAAATAAAAGAAAAAAGTGCCATCAATATGGGAATTAACGCAATAAAAATATGGTAGGTGAGGGCAGCGGTCCGTTGAAACAATTGTCCTTTGATCAAAGATTCAATAAAAAATTTCATCACATCATACAGCGGAACCTTTTCGAAACCTGGTAAAATGAGCAAACGGGAAATGGCAATTAAACGCTTCACCCGTACAGAGTGATGCAGGTTATCAATTTTTTCTTTAATCTTATCCGAGAATGACATTAAATTTGCTTTTATTTGGATAGAAAATCCTGATTAAAAGTGAGAAGATGAACAGCTTGCGGCAGAATCTGTATTTGATAATTTCCGACAGTAAGCATTTCCCCTTCTACTTCTCCAAGCAATGTTCCATTTCCGTTGAGATGCAAATGAGTAGTACGAAATTGTGCCACTTCTTTAAGTCGGAGATGAGTGCCGGCATAAAGATTTTTAACGTTCTTAATTACTTTCCATTTGGGAAGATCTTTAATTACTACGATATCCAATTGTCCGTCGTTGGGAATGGCGGTCGGGACCTGTCGCATACCATTCCCGTTGTATTGTCCAACGCCCACGGCAATCGTATAAATCTTATCTTTGATATGCTGCTCCTGCGAAAGCACTTCTACCGATTTGGCTTTGTAGGAAAAAAGTACCTTGAGCAATCCGAGCAAATAGACAAGGGAGGGAAAGCGGGCAGGTTTTTCGCCTTTGGTTTGATCAATCACCGCGGCATCAAATCCGAAGCCGGCGATATTAAGGAAATAACGTTTCTCTGTTGCTTTGTTGTCGTTAACAGATTCCACAATACCGATATCATGTAGTATGAAACGCCCATCTCCGAGGGTTTCGAGGTTGCGGGTTACTGTTTCCGGGTAGAGATGCGTACGGCTCCAGTCATTGCCGGTGCCAATTGGAATGACGGCAACAAATACCTCCGTAGTATTTACGCCGGAAATAAAAATCCCATTGATACTTTCATTCAGTGTCCCGTCGCCGCCGGCAATCAGAAAATGTCGTTTCCCCTCTTGGCAGAGCCGACACAAGAGTTGACGGCAATTGCTGCCGGAAGTGGCAATATGTTTTTCGTAACTGACGGATAATTTCGGTAATTGTGTTTCCAATGATTGCCACAAAGCCAAGCGCCGAAGTCCTAATGCATTGGGGTTATAAATCAATTGCCATTCAACCCCGTTAAAACTTTTGTCAAAAAATTCCATTCCATTATAATTTCGGACAAAAGTACGGAAAAAAATGATTGTGGGGATAAATTCATGAAAATATGTAAATATTATAGAAAAATAGTATTTTTTCAACTAATTGTATGAATATATAAAATATTGTTTTATATTTGCAAGTTAAGAATTACATGGAAAGGTATGTGTGTTTTTATGAAATTCAAGCGATTAAATTATTGAATTACAATGTATTAATTGAAATTCATGCTTGTATTTTGTGAAATACACATATTACTTAATTTAAAAAAAATAATGATAAAACCGTATGAAATACTCAAAAGAAAGTGATGTTATTTTACAAATATTGAAAAATGAGCGTTGTCTTTCAGTCAATTTATTATCAGTTTTACCATTTTAATATTGTATATATAATAAATAGTTATAATTAACAAAACATATCAACATGAAAAAAAGTACACTTTTTCAAAATTGCTCAACTAAACAATTCGCGAGCAATAAGTTTTTGGCAGTTGTTCAAATTTCATTTCTGTCACTTTTGCTTTTATTGGGCATTCATTTCCCGATGATGGCACAGTCGGTCATTGGAAATTACACATTTACCAATCACGGGACCAGCAATACCTATACCACGATAAGTAGTACCGGTACTGCTTTGTATAGCAATTCCAACGGAAGTTCCCCTTCCACTTCGACTTATGTCAATCTGGAAATGCCATTTAACTTTGTATATGGCTCTTATTTGGTTGAGGCAGGGGAGCAAATTGCGATTAGTCCTTCATGGGGATATGTCTTTTTTAATCCGGCAACGAAATCAAATAGTTATCAACCGACCTCCTTTACCAATGCGATTTCTCCTGCAGGGGGGAACGGAAGCGGCTATAATGAAGGATGGACCAATCCCGGTTCTTATTTTTACTACAATGGGACGAGTGGAGTTTATTATCAAGTAAGCGGCACCGCTCCGAACAGAGTGCTGACCATCGAATTCTATAAGGTATCGGCCAATGGTAAAGCCGATTATAATGGGTATTCCAATTATACGGATGTAAATTCGTCCTATACCAAAACTTTTCAGGTTAAGTTGTATGAGGGAAACAGCAAAATAGAATTTTGTTATGGTCCTGCCAATGCGTATGGAGGGAATATATATGTTGCAGGTCCTTATAACTCTAATTATTATTATTATTATGGAAGTGATTACTATCCTTATACTTTTTTGAAAGGGGCTACCAATACCGATTCCTATTACTTATACGGACCCAATAGTCACTCCAATTATAACTACACGGATAATTGGAATAATCCTACTTATACTACCAATGTGGATTTAGGTACTGCTCAGTATTATTATTCTTATAGCGGAAGTGGAACCGGATATTACGATTATAAATATTTATATCAATATAGTGAATATTGGACGGAGGGTTTAAAATACTCTTTTACTCCGGATATTCCTACGATTACCTATAGCAACATGACAGGTTCGGGGCTTGAACTTTCATGGGATGCTTCTAATTTTGGAGAAACTTCGTGGTCGATTGAATATGGGTTGAAAGGATTTGCTCGGGGTAGCGGTACGGTAGTGACTACCAATGACAACTCCAACTATTTGTTAACCAACATGCCCCCTGCCGCAGAGATGGATGTGTATGTGTATGCCTTTGCCAATGGCCCGTTTGGAGAAGCTTCTGCAGCGAATAAAGTAACGGTGATTACCCCGTGTGCAGATAATTTCTATGTTACCAATACGGAAACGTTTGAATTTTATCGTACCGATACGGTAAATGATTGTTGGAAAAACCTGCTTGATTCTACCGAGATTGTGATTGATACTAATTATGTGATTGTTGGTTATGATACAACATATACATATATATATGGTACTAGCTTAATAAATGAAGTTGATGAGTACGCTTATACAGGAGAAGTGCAAACATGGGTTGTTCCTAATAATATTGAGAGTGCGAAGTTTGAGGTATGGGGAGCTCAGGGAGGCACAAACCAAAGTAATGGAGGAAAAGGAGGATATGCCTCCGGTACGTTAGATTTGGAAGGAAAAGAGGGAACGACTCTGTATATTCAGGTTGGGGGGCAGGGAACATATCCTGGATCTTCTCAAGGAGGAGGAGGATATAATGGTGGCGGAAAAGGATATTATAGTGCCGGTGGCGGTGGCGCAACCGATATTAGAATAGGTGTAAATAGTTTGTATGCTCGTGTTATTGTTGGTGGCGGTGGCGGTGGTGCTTGTTATAATGATTATGGATATGGTGGATATGGTGGATATGGTGGTGCATTTACAGGTCAAGATGGGTATAGCAATTATTCCTCGGGTTATACCGGTAGAGGTGGAACTATAAGTGGAGGAGGTTCTGGTACCTGTCATTGGAATTGTGGTTATGCAGGGACTTTTGGAATAGGAGGTGATAGTTATCCAAGTATTTATAGTACAAGTTATTATAATGGTGGAGCCGGTGGTGGAGGCTGGTATGGTGGTGGAGCCGGCTCTTGTCCAAGTGGTTATTATTACTTAGGCGGCGGCGGCGGTGGATATTATTACGATGCTACAACTGCTTCTTACTATCCCAGTGGTTGTTTATTGAATTCGGATTATTATTTAACGAGTACAACAACAACTTCAGATCAGAGAAATGGAGATGGCCTTGCAAAAATCACTCGTTATTTTTATCCTATTGTAGATTCAGTAATTAATACTATTACTCCAATATATCAATTGAATAAATATTTGGCAGTCTATGGGAGTCAAGATACAGACATTGTTGTTTCACCCACCTTATCTTTTACCGGTGGAACTGCTTTAGGGGATCATTTGGTTCATTTTGATCTTTTTACC
>JAKIZI010000119.1:268-1127 GCA_022708105.1 Bacteroidota bacterium | reverse complement strand
GGCGGTTGGAGAAGCGAAGCTTGGATACCCAATTCACTGGCAGGGACTACTTTTGTGTTTACCTATAAAATAAATGGTACTGATAAGTATATCATTTTTTCAGGGGATAAATCTCAATCAAGTTTGCCTGTTCAATCTGCTTCAATAGGAACTGTAATAGTAAAAGAGACTTATTGGAACTTTTTATTTTTAAATTCTGCGGAGAATAGAAGAAAAATACTATTTGACAAAGCAATGGTCGAAGCGAAAAGCAAATATGGTGAAAATATTGAACTAAAAAATCTTAGATATCAGGGAGACTGGAATGCCGCCTCTCTTTTATTCTACTTTTCAATGCTTGGATTTGTTGAAGATGCTACTTTAACTGCCGATGTATTTCCGAAATAAAAAAAGACATCCAACAACTGGTTCAACCTGACAACGCTATTGTCACAGTTTGTGCTGGCGCTTCGCTTGGCACAAACTGCGCCAATGTACGCGTTGCAGGTTAACCAAATGTTAGATTGACGCCTTCGGCGCTACATAGTAATTATTTCGGGGGAAAGGATAAAAATATGGAAAAAAATGAAAACGATCTGATTGACTTGGCTATGATTACAACATGTGGATCTGTTTTGTGTTCATTGGCCAATTCGGTTTTTTCAAAAAATAACAATCAACATGATGAAATTAGAATGAATAGCAATATTGATACCAAATCAATTAATCCAATGCTTGCTTTTTGGCTTCGTGCATGCATGTTATACAAGAGTTGTCTTGAAAAAAAATGATGGTAAGGCAATATCTCAAGAGGATATAATGCTAATTATTAGCGATTTAGGTCAATCACTATATATTTTGTTTGGTAGACACTGGATTG
>JAKIZI010000119.1:0-258 GCA_022708105.1 Bacteroidota bacterium | reverse complement strand
GTGCTTGTGTCCAATGAGATAGATGCTGATAGACATTCCGTATATGAAACGAATTTCCCTGAATCTCGTACAATTACAGGTGATATTTGGCAAAATGTTGGAAAAATTGTTGAAGAATCAAGAGATAGATTGAAAGAACAAGAGCTTGATTTGATTTATGCAACACCACCATGCCAAGGAATGTCAAAAAATGGAAGAGGAAAATTGTTGAACCAAATTCGTGCTGGACAAAAACCAGAACAAGATGAAAGAAATTTA
>JAKIZI010000118.1 GCA_022708105.1 Bacteroidota bacterium | reverse complement strand
ATAATAATGATCGAATCGGAGGTCAATTCAATATGCAAACTCATCAGTTTTTCTTTTTTGAAAAAGAGAAGGTGTACGGAGGAATGAGAGGCTTTGATATTGCAAAAACACTTGCCGGAGAAGATCATTCAGGAATTTTTCTAAATTCTGTGGTATGGGATATTCTTGAGGGAAATAGAATTGCAGTGAAAGAGATGACAAAGGGGGCTATCTATTTTGTGGATGCCCAATATTTAGTAGTGGCAACCGGGGCAATTCCTTTTATGCCGGTGTTTGAAAATGATGACCTTCCGGGCGTTTATACCGCTGCAGTAGTTCAAAAAATGATGAATGTGGAACATACGCTCCTTGGGAAGAAAATCTTATCTATCGGAGCCGGAAATATCGGATACTTAACTTCTTATCAGGCAATGCAGGCTGGAGCAAAGGTAGTTGGTATTATTGAAGCAATGGATCATGAAGGTGGATTTCCCGTGCAGGCAAATCGTGTGCGAAGACTCGGTATTCCGATTTATACATCCCATATTTTATTGAAAGCTATTCCCAACGAAAATCATACCGGAATTAAAGGTGCTGTTATTGCTGAAAGTAAGAATTTTAAAGCGGTGCCTGGAACGGAAAAAATAATTGAAGATATTGATATTATTAATATCTGTACCGGATTGATGCCTGATAATCAATTGTTGGAAAAGGGAAAAACTGTTTTTGGATTAAATGCTTTTGGAGTGGGAGACGCTGTGAGAGTGGGAGAGGGAACCTGTGCCGTGCTTCGCGGAAAACAAGCCGCAATGGAAATCTCCATGCAAATGGGGCAACGTGTTAATTATGATGAGTATCTTACATTATCAAAAGAGTATATTGATTCTCAACAACACCCTGTTCGGATTCTGCAAGAATCTCGTAAGCCGTCTCTGGAAAGAATGAATCAACAAGGGTTTGTGGTGGCTGATTGTCTTTATGCTTTTGCATGCAATCCGTGTTCTTTTTCCTGTCCGCAAGGTGCCATTACAAAATCTTCCACCTCTACGGTACCCGTTATTGATTATGAAAAATGTATCGGTTGCATGGATTGTATTTCTAAATGTCCGGGATTGGCCATCTTTGGTTATAATTTGAAGAAAAATTGGGTTTTTCTTCCTGTTGAATATGACATTGAAGAGAATACAGAGGTCTATTTGGTTAATAATGACGGTGAAAAATTGGGTTCCGGTTTGATTGAAAAAGTAATGAGAAAACCGAATAAAACTCATGTTATAAGAGTTAAGGTATTGGATCTGGAAGGGGAAGCATTAACCTTAATTACAGGCTGTATCGCAAAAAGTGCTTATCCCGACCCAATTCGAATGCGTGATTATAAAGATAGCGAAGATCCTGCTTTTGTTTGTCATTGCGATGATGTCCAACTTGAAGATATTGTGAATGCAGTCGGTTTCAGAACCATGATTTCTGTGG
>JAKIZI010000117.1 GCA_022708105.1 Bacteroidota bacterium | reverse complement strand
ACGCCGCGGACACTGCTTCATAATGTAAAACATAATCATGTGTTGCATGAACAGGTTGTGTTTCTTTCCATTATGGCGAAGGATGCCCCGATTGTTCCCGCGGGCGAAAGAATCAAAATTCAGGATTTGGGCCAGGGCTTTTACCGTGTTGAGGCCTTTTATGGTTTTATGCAGAAACCTAATGTGCCGCAGATTATGAAAATTGTCGCCCAGTACGGATTAATTACGGATCCGATGACGACAACATTTTACCTGGGGCGGGAAACGCTTATGACCAGCGGAAAATCAAAGATGATGAAGTGGCGCAAATTATTATTCGCGTTGATGTCCAGAAATGCGGGAAATCCAACGTCCTATTTCGGAATTCCTGCCAATCGGGTTGTTGAACTTGGCGCGCAAGTAGAATTATAGTTATTTAGTCTGAGTTTGATTTATCTGTAAAGATAACGAAAAGCTAAGCCGGAGCCGCGAAGCGGCGATCGGCTGGTTGGCCTTTCCTTATCTGTTTTCCAACCATAGATAGACATCAAGATGCACACGTGAAATATTTTTATTCTTTGCATGCACACTTGCATACTTTTGAAAAATTGAGCTTACATTTGGTTTTAAATTTTTAAGCCCCGGCCACTGCGGTAATTGACCATGCCCAGCATTATGTTTGAGGCCTTTAGCTACAGCACTATCCAGAGGTACTTCCAACAAAAATTCAAGTCTATCAATTTTGTAGTAATCATTGAGATAACGATTATAAAGTGTATCTCGCATAAATAGGTTTAAGGCCTTTCGCGCCGCTCCCCAAGGTTTATTGCGGATGGGTAGTTTTTCAAGTAATGCGTTTGTATGCTGATCTAACCACGCTGTATATTTAGCCTGATTTGATGAAGGAATTCTTGATAAGTCCATTGCTCCAAGATACGATTGGGTTGCTTTTAATACGCCTTTCCCTTGCCCTCGCAATGCAGAAGGACCAACGGCCGTCACGCCTGTTCTGCGCTGCATAGTATCTATGAAATCATTTGTCTTCATAATTCATAGGCCAACGAAAAGCTAAGCCGGAGCGTAGCGATCGGCTTTAGCGACTTGTTAAGTGTTTTTTTTATTTAAACCAGTTCAAGCCCTCACTGATAACCCTGCGACGTGGTTCCGCAGGTGGTGGAACATAATTAGGATCTGGACATGGCAAACATTCTTTATTTGTACAAAGCCAGAACGCTTTATTTTTTCTAAGAGGAGAATAAATGTGTTTGGAGAGACAGTTGCTACAGTAAAACATACCGGTTTTTCTTTTGATACTTATGCCGGACGCTTGGTCGAAGGTAAAATCTTTGCGGTAGGGGTCTTGGAGAGACTTATAAAATGAATACGCAAGAAGTATGGTTGCTATCAATAACAGCAGCAGTAATTGTGGTACCAGTAGCAAAAGGGATGTGGGAATATTTAACATTACCCACGCCTGTAATGTTGGCTCTAAAGCCGCATAGATGGTTCCTGCTAGTGCTAGA
>JAKIZI010000116.1:603-1793 GCA_022708105.1 Bacteroidota bacterium | reverse complement strand
AAATGGTGAAAGATATGCCAGAAATATTTAAAAAAATTTCATACCACGACCTTAACGCCAGACAAAAAGAACAGTTTAACTTTCAGAAAATATCTGCCGTTCTTGCTAATTATGGTTTTCTAACAATTAAAATCGGCGACGACTGGAAAGGTGCTGATTTTTTAGCACAACATGTTAGTGGCGATATAATTTTGAAAGTACAACTTAAAGGAAGGTTGTGGTTTGAAAAAAAGTATATTGGGAAAAATATATGGATGTGTTTTCGTAATGATAATTTTGTATATCTTTATCCACACGACGATCTTTTAAATATTATGCTCAGCTCAACAAATATAAAAAACACCAAATCATGGATACAAGATGGAATCTATCATTTTCCATCTCTTCGTCCTGAATTTAGGAGAATATTAGAACCTTTTAAGCTTGAATAATATTTTGCTAACGAGGTCAATCCACCCGATCGCTACGCTCCGGGTGATTTTTTCGTTATATTAAAATTATTGAAGTGATGTTTGGATGGCTGCTCATAAATTCGACATAGAAGACAAGAAAAAAGAAATTCGAGAAGATTTGAATAGGCTTGCAAAAATACTTGGAAGATCACCTACGAGTAAAGATTACAAACAGCAAAATAATGGCAAGTGGAGCTACACACAAATACTTTATCTTTATGGCAATTGGAATGTAGCTGTGAAGGACGCGGGGCTGAACCCCAACCCATCCCAAGCGCCTCCCAAACCTGAAATTATTACAAAGGATGAACTAGCAAAAGAATTCATCATTATCTCCAATACACTTGGAAAAATTCCCAGTATGAGAGAGTTCGGTGCGGCATCAAAATATTCAACACGTCCGTATACGAATTCATTTGGAAAGTGGATAGACGCCGTTAACTACATGACTGACAATTATTTAGATAAGTTCTCATTCCCTATTGATTCATCAAGGGCTATTCCTGCAAATAGCAAAACTAGAAAGAAGCTCAAGTGGGACTGTTCTCTTTTATATGAGCCTTCAAACGAGTTTGAGACTATTGCGTTGTTTATTTGCTTGTCAAATCTTCTTGGTTTTAAAATTAAAGAAATTAAAGCAGCTTTCCCAGATGCTGTTTTAGTTCAAAGTGGAAAAGATGTTTTAGCTGAGTTTGAGTATCTCAGCTCCAACTATCTTCAGCATGGGCACCCATTAGA
>JAKIZI010000116.1:0-568 GCA_022708105.1 Bacteroidota bacterium | reverse complement strand
CAATATTTGTGTATCTGCTGGAGAAGAGATATTGATTTAGAAAATGTCCGGATACTTTCACTTGAAGAGTTTATTAGAAAAGACAAAAACTAAAAATATAACGAGGGCAATGCACCCGATCGCTACGCTCCGGGTGATTTTTTCGTTATGCAGAGGGAGAAATGAACGAATCCAGTTGCCGTATGACAGAACCCGGAACCCCTCCAAGTGATTCTGCGATCGCGGATTGGATTGGCAAAGAATCATATAAATACTGGAAGCATGTAACGCATCTGATCGAGCAATCATATTCAAACGTCTTTACCCCGGAGTGGCTCTTCGGCGGCAAGAAACACGGCTGGTCTCTTAGGTATAAAAAAAGTAAATCATTCTGTACGTTGATCCCAGAGAAGAATCGATTCGCTTTACTTGTTGTATTTGGAGCGGCAGAGCGGGCAAAAGTGGAAACCATGAGAGATAGCCTTTCTCAACACACACAAAAGAAATACGACGAGGCCACAACATATCACGACGGAAAATGGTTAGTTCTCACTATCAACACTGACAAGGTTGTAGAAGATGTAATGCT
>JAKIZI010000115.1 GCA_022708105.1 Bacteroidota bacterium | reverse complement strand
ACATTATTTTTATTTGGCAAGAGTAAAGCTCAGGATGTTCCAGTAGCAGCGAGTTTTTACGAATTATCAGCCATCTCCTGACTTCGTCACTCAAAATTTTACAAAAATATAAATCGTTGATATATAAAATATTGTAATTTTGCATACCCCGTTTTTGGGGTACGCAAAAAGAAGTTTTATGTATATTAAAAAGAAGCTAAACAGATCTGGGACAACGAGTGTTGTCGTCGCAGAAAAGCAAAAGGGAAGATATTTTGAACATATCACGATAGGAATTAGTTCCGATCCATTTACAATAAATAAATTTGTAGAAGAAGGCAAACAATGGATATTAAATGAGAATAAAAAACGACAACCGGAGATTGACCTCTTTGGAGAAGAAAAGGTAAAACTTCAGAAAGAACGAGAAGCGATACATCAATTTTTATCCTGTATAGATAATATCATGTTAAATGGGACAGATCTAATATTAGACAAAGTATTTGATTGTATCGGTTTCAATAAGATTGAAGACGATATTTTTCGGCATTTGGTAAAAAGTCGGTTATCCTATCCTGCAAGTAAGTCAGCAACGGTAGAATATCTCAAGAATCATTTTGATGAAGATGTTAATTTGAGTAAGATTTATCGCTATTTGGACAAACTAAGTGATCATCATCATGAACTTGTTCAAACTATCAGCGTAAAACATACGATGGAAGTTTTAGGCGGAAAAATAGGTATTTTATTTTATGATGTTACCACTTTGCATTTTGAGGCTGACAAAGAGGATGAACTTCGTAAAACGGGATTTTCAAAAAATGGAAGGCATTCCAGTCCACAAATTGTTTTAGGATTATTAGTAAGTTTAAATGGTTATCCATTAGCTTATTGTATTCATGAGGGTAATAAGTACGAAGGTCATACCATGCTTCCAATAATTGAAGAATTTGTTCAAAAATACCAATTAGACAACTTTGTTGTTGTTGCTGATGCCGGTTTAATGAATAATACCAATATAGAAGAATTAGAATATCTTGGATATCAATATATTATTGGTGCAAAAATCAAAAATGAAACATCCAACATTAAAAGATTTATTCTGTCGCAGTCTAAAGTTGATCGCCAAATGTTTGAAATTGACAAAGGAAATGGACGACGACTTTTAGTTGGATATACCGATGAGAGAGCAAAAAAAGATGCATACAATCGCAACAAAGGATTAAGACGATTGGAAAAATCTTTTCATAGAGGAACTCTCACCAAAGAACATATAAATAGGAGAGGATATAATAAATTTCTTAATGTTAGTAAGGATGTAACAATAAGCATTGATTACGATAAAGTTAATCAAGATGCGGCATGGGATGGATTAAAGGGTTATCTGACCAACACAAATATACCCACAGAACAGGTATACGAAGCATATCACAACCTATGGAACGTAGAATTGGCCTTTAGAATCGCCAAGTCAAAAATAGAAATTCGTCCAATGTTTCATTTTACCCGAAAACGTATTGAAGCTCATGTTTGTATTTGTTTTGTCGCTTTAAAAGTTTATAAGGAGTTAGACAGACGACTCAAACAAGCAGGAATAAAACTTAGCATTAATAAAGTGCTGAATATGGCTGCGACCGTTACAACAATCCAAGTTCGCTTGCCTTTAAACAAACAAGTGATCTCAAAAACGATGCTTATGAAAAGACATCAAGTTATTGCGCCGTTATTTGATGAAAATTTTTGGGGTACGCATTGACGAAGTCAGGAGATCCGGAAAGTATCTGTAATCGCCGGTAATTATGATTTGTTCTGATGATTTTTCAGGCCATTCAGATATTGCCG
>JAKIZI010000114.1 GCA_022708105.1 Bacteroidota bacterium | reverse complement strand
AGAAGCGTGAAGGCGGACATAAGGAATTTGACTGGCTGCCGATGACTTCGGATTTTCGGTACGCTTTGCTTCAATGGAGTGAAGAAAGGCTGAAACAAAAGACTGATAATAAAGAGCACGTGTTTGTTTGCCTTGATGAAACACCTTTTTGTGAGGAGTATTACGGCAAACCGTTTCTTCACCGTCAGCATCTGATGGCGCGTCTGTGCGAAAAGGCAAAGGTCAAACCTTTCGGTTTCATGCAATCAGACATCTGACAGTGTCAATCCTGTATAAAAAAGGTTATCCGTTGGCAATTATCCAGACGATACTCAGGCATAAAAATCCTAATACCACAGCTCGGTATATCCACAGTTTCGGTTTGGAAGAAACAAGGGGAGCGCTGGAGAAAGGTTTGAAAGGTCCAGCTCAGGTGATCGAGTTTAAAAAGGCAAGTGTTCCATAAAAAAAACCCCAGAGGTGCCACTCTGAGGGCAATTTGTGTCCGGACTTGTGTCCGGAGGTTAAAAGCGAAGGTTGTTGTTCTTAAGCATTTGTAATTATTGGTAGTCCCACGGGGACTTGAACCCCGGTTTCCGGCGTGAGAGGCCGAAAAATAGCCTTTTTTCTTGATTTACCGCTTTTTACTTTTATATCATATAGCACCATGAAACATAGACAGGACAAGGCTTACACAATTCCCTTGACTTACTTTTATTTTTCTTTGTCCTAACTGCTGGGGATACTGCTGGGGACATTTTTCCCGGCGTTCAAAATCAATAACCTGCTGGGGACGGCTGGGGGAAAAGGGGGACGCAATGCCAAAGCAAGACAGAATCAAAACCAAATATCCGGGTGTGTATTATGTTCACAAAGGGACAGAAAAAGTTTTTTACATCTTCTATCGTCTCAACGGCAAACAGATTGAGGAAAAAGCAGGCCGTCAATTTGCTGATGACATGACACCGGCAAAGGCGGCAGGTATCCGGGCAGATCGTTCAAAAGGGAAAGAGCTTTCCAATGAGGCACGGCGCGAAAAAGCACAAGCGGCAAAGCAGGCAGAGGCCGACAAGATGACAATTAAACGCTTGTGGGATGAATACAAGACAAATAAGGCCGATTCCAAAGCAATCAATACAGACAAAGGGCGTTATGAAAAATACCTTCAACCTTCTTTTGGCGA
Source organism: Bacteroidota bacterium (assembly GCA_022708105.1). Lineage (GTDB taxonomy): Bacteria > Bacteroidota > Bacteroidia > Bacteroidales > WCHB1-69 > DUOL01. Next base: position 772 of record JAKIZI010000114.1, on the reverse strand, counting down.
CAAAGAACCCCATGAAATAATCAGGCTTGACGTTGATCGTTTGAGGATGAAACTGTTAAAGACTTTGAAGCCTCAAACTGTCAAGCACGTTATGGGATTGCTCAAACGAATAGTCCACTATGGTGCGGCGCGGGAGTTATGCCAGAACCTTAATTTTGAAATTGAGGCCGTCAAAGTGGACAACCAAAAGACAGAAGATTTGAACCCTGAACAGCTTAAGAAGCTACTGGAAGAAATTGGCAAATCACAGGACATCGAGGCGGCGGCAATTATGAAGCTGGCCTTGTTCACTGGTATGAGGCGCGGGGAAATGTTCAAACTGAAATGGAATGACATTGACTTCCAGAGGGGCTTCATTGCCATAAAGAACCCGAAGGGCGGCGTTTCTCAAAAGATACCATTGAACGAACAGGCGCGGCAGGTGTTAGAGAATCACCCGAAACTGAACATGTTTTTGTGAGGCCGGACGGTGAACCCTTCACGGACATCCGGCGGCGCGTCAATCCTATCAAAGAGGCGGCAGGTATAACGGGCGATTTCCGCGCACTTCATGGCTTGCGGCATACTTACGCCTCAATGCTAGCTTCATCCGGCAAGGTGGATTTATACACCCTGCAAAAGCTCTTGACGCACAAGTCCCCGGTTATGACACAGCGGTATGCTCACTTGAGGGATGAGGCGTTAAGGAATGCTTCATCATTAGCCGGAAATATTATCGAACAGGCAGCAAAAACCAAAGAGCAGGAAACTTCAACTGCAAATGCTTTATGAA
>JAKIZI010000113.1 GCA_022708105.1 Bacteroidota bacterium | reverse complement strand
GAGCCGATTACCGAAAGACGCGGAAACAAGGCAGAGCGTGAGCATTTAAAACGCTGTATCGAAATCAGTAATAAAAATAATTATATGGACGAATAATGGCCAGAACTATCGGAGCAAAAACATCTAAGAAAGTATTATTTAAGGGCAATCCTATCCGTAATTTATGGATGGCTGTTGTAATTAAATCTTGGCGAGATTTAAAGCTCCGAAAAAAACTAAGACAGAAAATATATAATAAAGAAAAATTACGAGAAGATGAACAGGAAAAGATTTATAACATGGTCAGGGCACGTTTCTTTTTCTTTTCAGATCAGAGTAATTTTCCGTGGATTTGCGAACAGTTAAATTTATCAATCGGCAAGAGTAGGGTAAATGCACAGAAAAGACTAAAACAAAACAATATAGATTATGCAACATTTAAAGATATTTGTTCAAAACGTGGTGAGTGCGATTTACAAAAAAGTAATCAGTGCCCGGATGTTCAGTGTCAGCTTTATGAAAAATTAGATATTAACTATTAAAAAAGGAGAAAATCAAATGGAGATCGATAAAGTTGCATTTGAGTGGCCTAATACACCGGATAGAGGTTATACAATGCGTGTCAGTTACTTAAAAGAACCCAATTCCGGTGACGCTCTTGTAGAGATTTTCAAAGAAGGTAATCCTGTGAGACAATTCACATTCCCGGCTTACAAGATTTACAATCTACAAGCGCATTTCGGCGATATTGTAGATGGAGAGATCGAAAATAATGATAGCGGATACCAGATAGCGGCAAGCACGGGGCTTGAAGGCATTACCAGATAACGAAAAACTCACCCGGAGCAGCCCAGCGGGCTGCGATCGGGTGCAGCGGCTGGTTAGCGGATTTATAAATTTGTTTTCTATACTTCCGATAACTTCTTTAGCCGTTCTTGGGCGCGCAAAACAACTTCTTCATTAAATGACTCTGGATGACGAACAATGACGGATTCAAAAGTTAAATCTTGCATTCCCATTTGTACAAGCACCTTATAGCCATTTGGTTCAATGGGCCTATCTACAGCCTTTTCTGCTGCTCTTATAATTCCATACTTTTTGATCATTTGCCATGTTCTGGAAGCACGGGTAGTTCTTTTATTCTTCTCCGTCAAAACTTCTTCATAAGCATAAAGCGCCTTGAGCAATTCCAATTCAACCTCTTTAGTACTACCGAAAGAAATAGCACGAAGTTCAACTGCGCGCCGCCGCGCTTCTTGTGCCAAAGCCGGATTCCTTTCAATAACATTCTTTGCGAGTTGAATACATTGCGCTGGGGTTTTTAACTTACTTATTATATCTTCCATCTTGCCCCCCCCATTTTATGTAATTATACGCACGCTAACGACGAGCTAAGCCGGAGCCGCGAAGCGGCGATCGGCTTGAGCGCCTGGTTAGCGCTTTTATTTTTTTGGTGACAATTTCTTGTCGTTGAACTTAGGCAATTTTTTATATTTCTTTGCATACTGAGCGAAGCAATAATATTCAAGCCATGCAATTTCACCCATTAACAATAAATCTTTTGGATTATTTGATTTTACGTCACACACAACCGGACATACTGAAACAAATAATTTATGGGCGAAGTCTTTATGTTTTTTGTATTCATATAAAAAGCGCTCAGCTCCACCATGACCGCTTTTTCCAATTATTGTGTTGTCAAATTGTTTCAACCTTGATTTCAAGCCGCCACCTGAATTTGTCATGCCAAAATATTTTATTTCTTGAATCAATTTATATTTTGTATTGGACAAATCATTTTCCGATACGGCAAGTGCATAAACACCGGGATATTTTATGCCACTTAATTTATCTCTTTCAGCCCAACTAATCCATTTTGAAAATATTGGTTTCATCATTGTTTTTTACCGCTAACAGTGTAATAAGTGGAAAATGTTCCGCCATATCAGAGCATATAGATGGAAAGAATTTCCACTTATTGTG
>JAKIZI010000112.1 GCA_022708105.1 Bacteroidota bacterium | reverse complement strand
AATCATTGTAAAAGGAGACAATCAGTCAAAACAACTTGCTAAAATTATTAAAGACAAGCTTGACACAGAACCTCAAAAAGTAAAAAAAATGATTTACCGACACAAGTTGGAAGAGGGTAAAACAATAAAAATTCCTGTTGATAAAAATGGCAATGAAATCCGTGAATCTGTAGTAGAGTCCAATGAATATTATCCAATGAAAAATAAATTAACTGCATTTGCAAAAAGCAAAGGCATTTTGGTGCAATAAAATAAATACAATTTAAATAATTGCCAATCGGTGAAAATTTTTGTTGCATTCAACTCATCAATTCAAACATTTCACACAGGATTAAAGCATGCCAGCTTCTCGATCTATAGAAAACAACATCAATATTCTGGCCAATTTACCAACAGCAGAAAACATCTTATCCATTCTGAATCACATGACCTTCAATTATTATCTTTGTGAAGATATTACCGATGTGATCATGATTCCATGTTTTATCCTGATCCTAGATGGGTACGTCCTTACTGAAGATAACCCGGAAATCAACCGCTTTGAATGCTATCTTACCGAGTGGTCGGGCAGAATGAAAAAATGCCCACAATGCCGGAACTATCATGATTGTCTTGTGTCGGTTGATCCGAAAGAGGACATGGATTTTGGACCTGAATACAAGGTGCCGCTTATTCTGCTTAACACCGATAAGAAACAACGGGATGTGGAAGGACTTGTGACGTTAATCCCGCCGATGCCTGTAACCGAACCATTCTCACGTGAGCTGGAATACTGGCTGTGCTCAACATGTCTTGCCCGGCAAAAGAAGGCGCTGCGATGGCGGGATGAGTTTGACAAATGGCATGCCATAGAATGTCAAAAAGATTTCTATAAACAAAAAACGTATTCAGAAATAGCGGCTGAAAGATGGATGCCGAAAAACATAAGCGTCGAGCTGAAGATTCCGGAGTTTGAAGCTTTATACTGATAGCGTCGTTCAATATCTGACAGAATCTTCTATGCTATATTATTGGAGTGTGTGCTTATTCTTCCACCATTGAATTATTTTCCTTGTCATACTGCGCCAGTCTGAGCTTGATACCCTCGCGAATGAATTTGGACATGGTAGTCTTTTGCAGTCCGGCGATCATTTTCAGCCGTTGATAGGTGTTGGGCTCTATCAGCAAATTTATTGATGTGTGAATATTTCTTTTTCTCATGGTTTATTCTCCTTTCTGAATATTATTTTGGTTGAATGTTGCCAACTTTTCCCGAATCGCTTCTCTGACGTAATCCGATATTCCGATATCCTCGTTGTCCGCGATGGTCTTGACCTGATCAAACATTTCTTCTGACAGCATCACTGAAACCGGTCGGGTATAAATCTTCTTCTTCATAGCCAGTCACCTCCTTTCTGATAAATATCTTAACAATTTCCTAATTTTATATTTGTTCCAAGTCTTGGTCGAACTTGAAATAATTTTTTAATTGTTTGGCGACAAGAAACCAACTGAGGCGTGTTTTTGTTTGAAACCAGACGCAAGAATGTATCTGACGTTTTTATCCGATGTAAACCGTTCCTTGTAAAATACCCAGAACCGGCAAAAACGTCCTTAAAACCTGAATGATCCCAACCGTTTAAAAACTAATTATGGTCGGTCCGGGAATCTGAACAATACGGAAATACACAGGATGCTGCGCTTACTAAAACCAGAAAGGTATAGTGTTTTTCTTTCTACCCGTAATATGCAAAAGTATTCTTAGCAAATTTGAATTGTGCTGGAGGGCGTATAGCACCTACAATGCTGCAATATCGTTATGTCCGGCAAAGTGTTTCTTTCCGATTGAAAGGCATAGTTGAAATAGCGGATTGACGGGCTAGTTGAAAGCTGTCCCCTGTCACTGTGTCTTCTTACACATCTTAATCATTCTTATTATTTTGCCTATAACTTCAAACTCCTGACTTGAAAAAACGTCACTCTTTGCATTGTTGCA
>JAKIZI010000111.1:376-2021 GCA_022708105.1 Bacteroidota bacterium | reverse complement strand
TCGGCAATACTTGTTATTTGCCTAACAAAGGCACCGAATTCAGCCACCTCTCATGGCCTCGTGGTGTGTACGGGGATGTGCCTGGTGATGGAGAAGAATTTATGGGTGGTGGCTCACGTACTCCTTTTTTGGAATACAGAAAAAAAACCAAAAAGGTCGTTGAAGAGAAAGTCGAACAGGGTGACTTTAACAACTTTGACTTATTTGATTTTTATGTTAGCTCATTTGAAACACCAGGTATGAGCTTTAACGTACAAATACACCCTGATATTGATGGTGAGGAAACTGAAGAGAAAAAGAAAACCGCAGGACAAGGGGATGGATTTAATTGGGGTATTCCCATTGGTGCTGCAGGTACAGCAATTTCCGCAGGAACAGAGTATGCTGATAATTTGGTTAGAACTTCCTTTAAAACTGGAAGAAATCCTGTTTCATGGAGCAAATTAACACCTAAGCAGCAAGCTTGGAGAACTGCCAATGTATTAGGTAAGAATGCTAAGTATGTCAAGTATGCTAAAGGAGCCGGAGTAATTGTAACCGGAATTAGTGTAGGAATGGCGGGCTATGACATAGCTTCTGGTCAAGGTACAACGATTGATTATTTTGATGTTGGGGTCGGTACTGCTTCTATTGGTGCGGCAATATTCTTAGCGTCAAATCCTGTAGGATGGGTCATTGGTGCTGGTGCTGCAGTTTACTTTGCAGGTCGACTAGTTTATGATATTTATGAAGAAGTAAACGATTAATAAAATGAATATATATTATGCTCTTTGGGCTGATGCAATAAATTATGAAAGAATAAGAAATGGTGGTGCTGGGCACTGGAAGGTTTTTACATTTTGTTATATGTCCATTCTACTTTCATTGAACATTATTACTTGTTTTAGTGCGATTCTATTTTTTACCGGATATAATATAGCTTCGGAAATAAAACAATATCTTATGTTTTTTCAAAGCGAACTATTAACTAATGCCTTGTGGGCAATAGTCGCGCTGTTTATTCCTAGTATGGTTGTTACATATTTTTTTGTTTTCCACAAAAAAAAATATGAATACATATTGAGTAAATATAAATTTAGGAATGGAAGATTATTGTTAATCTACTTTATTTTGACCGTAATCTTAATGTTTGGATTTAGCTTATTAAATAAATAAGAAATAAAAAGCCGCAGGACAAGGGGGTAAACCAGGAGGCAGAACCGGACTTGATAATGCTCAAATTGGATTAGGAGCCTTTGGCGTTGCACATGGAGCAAAAGAAGAACTAATAAACTTTGCTGCCAAAGCAGATCCGACAATAAATAGTCAATCCTTAACAACTCACTTTCAATGAGGGAGTATAAGCCGTCAGTATAAGTTTAGGAGCCAAAGAAGGTTTGGGGTTAAGAATTTTTTGAATCTGAAAAAAGAAAAAAATAACTTCCGCCTTCATTTTGCGGAGTAATCTGCGGAAATTGAACCCGGCTGCGGCCATCAATGCATTGATTTTGTCTCTAATTTAACCTTTGAGATAGTTTCTTCCCATTCGGCAATCATGTTTTACATGTCCGATAATCGGCTCGATGGCAGCTCTACTTCGGCATTTGGTTAGTCGCTTTCGCTTTTCATATTCGCTCTTACCTGCTGAACATCAATTGACATTTTG
>JAKIZI010000111.1:0-366 GCA_022708105.1 Bacteroidota bacterium | reverse complement strand
AATGGGAGCAATAACAGTTTGGGGTGGACCTATTGGATGGGCTGTTGGAGGTGTTTACTTTGTTGGCGATATGGCTGGTTGGTGGGGAGATTGGGGAGATCCCTTATCAACAAAAAAACAATAATTACCATGAGATTTTATAGATACCTGATTTATAAATTGTATAGTTGGGGATTAAACAAGAAAAGTGATACCCCAGTAGCTAATGTTTTGATTATCTTGACCTTTGTGCATTTTGTACAATTGTTTACCATCTATCTGGTTTTGTTAAAATTCTTTCCCCGGATTAATGTTTTTAATAATGTGGACAGCGTTTATGTGGGGATATTCTTGATTATTATAGGCGTAATGCATTATTTTTTAATT
>JAKIZI010000110.1 GCA_022708105.1 Bacteroidota bacterium | reverse complement strand
CCGACAATATGTTCACTTGAAACTTCATTATCATCTTCATCTTTGTATTCTCGTCGGATGGTAATTAAGCTAAGTCGGTGGTTGTCACGAAAAGAGATGTCGCCGAGTGTCATTCCAATCAATTTTGATGGGGTTAAAATTTCAGCAATTTTATAGCCGTCGGGTAGTTGCAAGTAAGAGAGCATACTGGGATTGAGTAGTCTTTCTGCAAACAGAGCCCCAATTTCATCTTCGGGAGAAAGGAATTCGGTAATTCCCATTTTTTCGAGGATGATTCGTTGGTTTTCTCCCATGGTCCGACAAATTATTCTTTTGACGTTGAGGTCTAAGAGATTGGCGGCACATAAAAGTCTCTGAATAAAATCATTACCTATAGTCACGATGACTGCATCAAAGTCCTGAATATTTTCTCCAATCAATGCTTTTTTATTGGTTGCATCGATACATACCGCATAAGCAACGTCATCGGAAATATCTTGAATGACGCTAATGTCGGAATCGATGACCAAAACTTCCGCATCTTTTTGCGACAGAGCAATGGCAATGGCTGATCCAAAATGCCCTGCACCAATGATTGCAAATCTTTCCTGTGCCATGATAATTATTTTTTAGGGCTGCAAACTTACATAAAATTATTGAATCGTAAACAATAATTTAGAAACTGATATTTTATTTCAAAAATTGATGTAAATTTGCAAATAAAATTGATATAAAGTAATTGATTAGTAAAAAAAAGTAAAAATATGTCTGAAAAACTATCAACCCAAGTAAAACCCGGCGTAGCAACGGGAAAAGATGTACAAACGATATTTTCTATTGCAAAAAGAGAAAAATTTGCATTACCTGCGGTGAATGTTGTGGGTACGGATTCCGTAAATGCAGTATTGGAAGCTGCAAAAGTGGTTAATTCCCCCATTATTATTCAATTCTCCAATGGAGGAGCTCATTTTTATGCCGGCAAATCTTTAAAGAATGATCAGGAAGCCGTCGCAATCAATGGAGCTATTTCCGGAGCGATGCATATTCATCAAGTAGCGCATTTATATGGAATTCCGGTTATTATCCATACGGACCATGCCGCAAAGAAATTATTACCATGGATTGACGGATTGTTGGATGCGGGCGAAGCATTCTATAAAGTTCACGGGAAGCCGCTTTTTAGCTCTCACATGCTTGATCTTTCGGAAGAACCGTTGAAAGAAAATATTGAAATTTGCAAACATTATCTTACCCGCATGTCTAAAATCGGGATGACGCTTGAGATTGAGTTGGGAATTACCGGTGGGGAAGAAGACGGGGTGGACAATACGGGCATTGACAGTTCCAAACTATATACGCAGCCGGAAGATGTTGCCTATGCATACGAAGAGTTGCGAAAAATTAGTCCGAATTTTACCATTGCCGCTTCTTTTGGAAATGTTCATGGCGTTTATAAACCTGGAAATGTACGTTTAGAACCGATTATTTTATATAATTCACAAAATTATATTCGAGATAAATTCCACACAGAAGAAAATCCTGTTAATTTTGTTTTCCATGGCGGCTCCGGTTCCGAACCACAAAAAATCAAAGAAGCACTCCAATACGGTGTTGTGAAAATGAACATTGATACGGATACACAATGGGCTTTTTGGGAAGGAATTATGAATTATTATAAAGAGAAAAAAGATTATCTGCAAGCTCAAATCGGCAATCCCGAAGGCGAGGATAAACCCAATAAAAAGTATTATGATCCGCGTGCTTTTCTTAGAGAAGGTGAAAAATCTATCGTAGAACGATTGAAAATTGCCTATCAGGATCTCAATTCTGTTGATCGGTATTAGTTTATTTTATTTTAGGTTGAAATGAAAGAAATCAAAAGCGTTACAATTGTTGGGGCAGGCAATGTCGCTTCTTGGTTTGCTTTCTCTTTGTCGAAGCAAAATATTAAAATAAGGGAAATTTATAGTCGTAGTCTTGTGCGGGCAGAAGAATTGGCCAACCGTTATGGGGCGACAGCAATTAACGAGATTACGGAGTTGACACCCGAAAGTGATT
>JAKIZI010000010.1 GCA_022708105.1 Bacteroidota bacterium | reverse complement strand
CTTCTATAACTTCAATAGAGATTAATTGTCCTTGATGATTAATCTCTTTTTTTTTTAGTATTTTTGCAATTGAAATGGAAAAAATATATCAACTTCTCAATAATATTCAATTTCCGGAAGATTTAAAGAAATTGACTCCCTCACAGCTTCCGCAACTATGTGAGGAATTGCGGGATTTCATCATTGCGAAGACTGCTGAAAATCCCGGACATTTGGGTTCCAGTTTGGGTACCGTTGAATTGACTGTCGCCTTACACTACGTTTTCGACACACCCACCGACAAATTGGTATGGGACGTCGGACACCAGGCTTACTGCCATAAAATTATTACGGGACGAAAAGATATGTTTGAAACCAACCGACGATTCGGTGGAATTTGCGGATTTCCAAGAATGGACGAAAGTGAATATGATTCTTTCGGAACCGGTCATTCATCCACCTCTATTTCGGCCATATTAGGGATGGCTATTGCCGATAAACTTTCCGGAAATAATAAAGAAAACCATATTGCAGTCATTGGAGATGGAGCTATCGGCGGAGGAATGGCTTTTGAAGCAATGAATCACGCCGGTGCAAGCAATGCCAATGTGCTCATCGTATTAAATGACAATAAAATTGCCATCGATAAAAACGTCGGTGCCATGAGCAGATATTTGCTCAATATTACGACTTCTCCTTCTTACAATCGATTTAAAAACAGATTATGGAATCTGTTTACTTTTCATAAAAACGAAAGTAATAAGTTTATCAATTTTCTCAGTAAAACCGGGAATGTTCTTAAGGGTTATATGCTTCGGGGGAGTAACCTGTTTCAAAGTTTGGGCTTTCGATATTTCGGTCCGGCTAACGGACATGATGTGCTCTATTTGGTAAAGTTATTACAACAATTAAAAGATATTCCGGGCCCCAAGTTACTTCATGTAATTACCATTAAAGGAAGAGGCCTTTCATTGGCCGAAAAAGATCAAACCACCTATCATGCACCGGGCAAGTTTGATCCTGATACCGGGGAGCTTATCAAAGCAGACACGCCTAATAGTTCTATGAAATATCAGGATGTCTTTGGAAATACCATCTTAACGCTTGCCAAAAAAGACCCGAAAGTGATTGGAATAACTCCGGCTATGATGACCGGCAGCTCTCTTTCCATCATGCAAAAAGTTTTTCCGGAACGCGTTTTTGATGTTGGAATTGCAGAACAACATGCGGTTACCTTTGCGGCAGGATTAGCCACCAAAGGATATATTCCTTTTTGCAATATCTATTCATCCTTTTTACAGCGAGGTTATGATCAAATAATCCACGATGTGGCTTTGCAGGAATTGCCTGTCATTTTTTGCATTGACCGTGGAGGATTGGTCGGAGAAGACGGAGCCACCCACCAAGGAATTTTTGATTTGGCCTTTTTACGGGCGATTCCCAATATGATTATTGCATCTCCGCTCAATGAAGATGCTTTAGAGAATCTCCTATATACAGCATATTTAAATCAAAAAAATCCTTTTGCCATTCGTTATCCGAGAGGGAATGGTGTTCTCGGTCAAACCCGTCAAACAGAATTCAAAACTCTTCCTATTGGCAAAGCCAATCTGTTGCATTCGGGTAAAGAAATCGCGATTCTTTCATTAGGTCCTATAGGAAATCACGTCACAGAAGCAATCTCTCTACTGAATAAACAGGGAATTGATCCAACCCATGTGGATATTCAATTTTTAAAACCTTTAGATGAAGATCTTCTTCATACAATAGTCAAGGAGCATCCATTATTAATTACCATAGAAGATGGAACCGTGAAGGGAGGCTTATTTTCAGCTGTTTCCGATTTTTTGGTTCTTCACCATTACTCCAATCAAATAAGACCTATTGCCATTCCTGACCTCTTTGTCGAGCATGGCGACCTTCCGAACTTATATCGAAAATTTGGATTTGATGCACAAGGAATTGCCGATTTCATCATCCGACAACGCCAAAGCTAAATTGAAAAGAGAACCCTAAATTAAGCAAGCAGACTTCTTACAATTTCCGAAATCACTTTATTGTCTGCTTTTCCTGCTAATGCTTTTGTAGTAAGCCCCATCAATTTGCCCATATCTTTGATTGAGCTAACTTCATGCTCTTCCATTATCTGTTTCACAGTTTTCTCAATCTCCTCATGTGATAATTGAGCTGGTAAATAAGCCTCAAGCACCTTCATCTGAGCAATTTCTTCCGCGTAAAGATCTTCTCTATTCTGAGTTTTATAGATCTCAGCGGATTCTTTTCGTTGCTTAACCAAACGTTGCAAGAGTTTCATTTCAATTTCAGGAGTAATTTCTCCTGCATTTTTTTCAGTTTTCAGCAATAAAATTGCAGCTTTCACAGCTCGTAGTGCATTTAATTTTTCATGATCTCTGGCCAACATTGCCTTTTTAAGATCTTCATTGATAATTTCTTCTAAACTCATATTGAACTCTCCTTTATTCTATGGTTTGATATCCTATAATTTTAAATTCTGTCCTGCGATTTGCAGCTCTGCCGACTTCATTATCATTACTTTCAACAGGAAAACGTTCTCCGTATCCTTTATATGACAAGCGCTCGGGAGCGACTCCTTTTTTAATCAAAAAATCATACACAGACTTTGCACGTTCTAATGAAAGTTTATCATTATATTCAGGACTTCCTTGATTGTCGGTATGTCCACCGATTTCTACAACAATTGCACGATTTTTTCGCAAATAGTCAATGAGATTATCCAATTCCACAAAAGAAGCCGGTAAAAGATCGCTTTTATCAAAATCAAAAAAGATATTTCGGAGCACAAATGTAGTTCCGATTTCAGGTTTTTTGAGCAATATATTTTTTACATAGGGTTCCGGTTCCGAATAAGATTTTTCTATTTGAAAATTTTCGGAATAGAATGGATAATAAGGATGAGAAACATTCATCATTACATTGGTTCCGGTAAGAATACAAGCCAAAAACTCTCCGGTCATGGGGTCTGATATAGTCGAAGTAATCACCTGATTTCGTTCCAAATCTATCAATTCAATGGTTGTTTCTAATGGTTTCAAGGAAACCGCATCCTGAACAATTCCTTTCATGTAGGTAACCGGAATCGGGCGGATACGTTCATCAAGTTCAAACGAATAGATATCCTGTCCTCCGAAGCCACCTTCTGTATCCGAAGAGAAATAACCGGTAGTTCCGGACGCATTAATTACAATATTGATTTCATCATCGGGTGTATTAATGGGAGTCCCTAAATTGACAGGTTCTTGCCATGTATTATTTGGTGCGAGTGTTGAGAAAAAGAGATCTCTGCCGCCGAAGCCGGGATGACCATCAGACACAAAATAGAGTGTTCTTCCGTCTGCATGGATAAAAGGGGCAGTTTCATCATACTTTGTATTAATGGTTTTACCTAAATTTTCGGGATTAGAAAAAACACCTTCTTCAAGCATCTCTGTTTTCCAAATATCAATACCACCTTCTCCACCGGGTCTATTAGAAGCAAAATAGATAGTTTTTCCATCCGGAGCAATGGTCGGTTGTGATTCCCAAAATTTAGTATTTACAGGAGGATCAAAGTTTCTGGCTCTTCCCCATCGGTCTCCGATTCTCTTTGCCCAATAAAGATCGCAACTTCCGTATCCAAAATCGGTATTACAAAGAGTATAAAAAAGGAAACGACCATCCGGAGAGATGCATTGAGCCCCTTCGTTATAACTCGAATTAATAGGAGCTCCCAAGGGCTGACGCATTTCCCAAACTCCATTCACTTTCACACTGCTATAAAAATCTTCTTCCGTAGCACATAATGCACAGACCGTATTATGATCCCGAGGCCGACGAACCGTAATGATAAGTTCTTCTTCATCAGCAGTAACCGTAGGTAAATATTCGTCCCACTCCGAATTAATTGCATTACCCATATTTATCGGAGAAAATTTCATGGGATTTGTTATTTCTGTTATGCTAAACTCACAATTAACAAGCTGTTTTCCTACTTCATTCACCAAAGGAGGTACGGTTGTATAGCTATTGAGATAATTTTCATAATTTTGTTTGGCCGATTCATAACGTCCGCACTTCATCTCTTCTTCGGCTGCAACATAATAGAGCATCGGTTTTGGTTTTTCGTTCAGACGAATGGCTTTATTATATGCATCTGCAGATTTCTCAGCATCCAATGTCAAGGAATAAATATCTCCTTGGAGAACGTACGCTTTGGCATAATTACTATCAATAGCAAAGATTTGATTCACGTATTTAGACGCTTTTTCATAATCTTGCTTGTTTATATATTTCATCGTCTTATCACACAACTGTTCAATTTTTTTAATATTCTTCTTCTGAGCTATCCCCGGAAAAACAAACAGCAGCATAAGTACTACCAACATTAAATGAGCACTTTTTTTAATCATTTTCAGTATTCAAATTAAATTATAATCAATAGAAAATTTACATCTTTTTAGCTTCTTGCCACAACACTTCCATTTCATCAATAGACATTTGAGATAGCGCACGATTTTGTTGTTTGGCTTGCTGCTCCATATATTGAAATCTTTTTATAAACTTACGATTCGTTTTTTCAAGTGCATCTTCGGGATTAATATTGATAAATCTTGCAAAATTAATCAACGCAAAAAGCAAGTCTCCAAACTCATCTTCCATCTTTGGGGAACCGACCTCTTTTTCGTGGCAAAATTCAAGAATTTCTTCCTGTACTTTATCCATTACTTGCTCCGTATTCTCCCAATCGAAGCCAATTCCACGTGCTTTTTCCTGAATCCGATATGCCTTAACCATTGCCGGTAATGAAAGTGGAACTCCACCTAGAACAGACCGATTTCCTTCTTTTAACTTGATACGTTCCCAATTATTTTTCACATCATCTTCATTCTGCACTTGAACATCGCCAAAGATATGAGGATGACGACGCACCAACTTTTCTGATATTCCGTTCAGCACATCTGTAATATTAAAAAGATCTTTTTCCTGACCTATTTTAGCATAAAAGACAATATGCAACATCAAATCTCCCAATTCTTTGGCTACATCATCATATTTGTTTTCAAGAATTGCATCCGACAATTCATAAGTCTCTTCTATAGTAAGATAGCGTAAGCTATCAAAAGTTTGTTTTTTATCCCACGGGCACTTTTCCCTCACGGCATCCATAATATCGAGCAAGCGTTTAAAAGCTGTTAATCTTTCATCATTCATCTTTTTTCTAAGTTTAAATTGACTACAAAAATAATTTTTTTTTGCGAATAATAGAAGTAAAAAATAAAATTCAACAAAATGCGTTATCTTTGCGGGGTCATTTTTTATAAATAAAAAAAAGAAAAACGTTGAAGTCCGGGTTCAAATACATGAGGCATAAGCTACTCTTATATCCTTTAGGGATATTATTGTTAATTTGTGGTTGTTCTACAAGAAAAAATACGCCTATTAACCGGGCCTACCATACAGTCACTTCCCATTATAATATTAATTTCAACGGAGGAGAAGCTTTAAAAGCAGGAGAAGTAGCACTCCAAAAATCCCTTAAAGACAATTACACAACGCTTTTACCCATATATCCCTATCCTGCAAAAGAGGAAATCAGTTCCGCCGTTCCATCTTTCGATCGGGCTATTGAAAAGGCTTCCAAATCCATATACAAACACTCTATTTTCATTAGAGGAAAAGAGTATGTTAAAACGATGGACGATGCTTACTTAATGATGGGAAAAGCCTATTTCTACAAGCAAGACTATATTCAAGCACAACGCGTCTTTTCGTATATTATCTCCACACATAAAACTGGAAATTGTAAGGAAGAAGCTATGGTTTGGTTAACACGTTCGCTTGTTCGCCAAAACTATTTTCCTCGTGCCGAAAGTACAATGAATGAAGCTCAATATGCCATTCATCCATTAAAATCGAAAAAATTAAACCAATTGTTTTATGGGGCAGCAGCAGAATACTATCTCACGGCTCCCAATGGTGATAAACAGGTTGCAATCGACCATATACTTGATTTAATTAAAAATAAGCCTAAAAAAGAGTTTAAAACACGGCTTTATTTTATATTGGGGCAATTGTACGAAACAATGGAACAACCCACAGAAGCGCACAACTATTTCATGAAAGTGATCAAAAAAAATCCCTCCTACGAAATGGAATTTAATGCGCGAATGCATTTGGCTAGTAACTATGACGGCTCTCCTTCTTCAAAAGCAAGTATTTTGAAAGAGTTAAATAAAATGCTCAAAGAAGAGAAAAATAAAGACTTTCGAGATCAAATATATTATGCTATTTCGGAAATTAACCGCATTGACGAAAATGAAGTTGAACAAATAAAGTATTTGGCTCTATCTGTCAGTACCTCAACACAAAACAACTATCAGAGAACATACTCCTCTCTTAAGTTGGCCGATATCTATTTCAACAACGAACAATATGTGAAGGCTCAAGCCTATTATGACACAGCAACACTTTCTCTTCCCAAAAATTACCCGAATTATACCCAAATAATAAAAAAGAATAAAATTTTAACGGAATTGGTTACCAATCTAAATATTATTCAAACTGAAGACAGTTTACAAAGAATTGCTGCGCTTCCGCCAGCAGCTCGTACCGCATGGGTAAACAAAATGGTAGCTGATTATATTGATGCCGAGCAGAAGAAGAAAAAAGCAGAAGCCGACAAAGAATTGGCACTGCAAAATGCTTTAGGAATGGCAAATGTAAACGTAAATACTAATACCAATACCGGAAAATGGTATTTTTACAACCCCGGATTGATTAGCTCCGGCCGAACTGAATTTCTAAAACGTTGGGGAACAAGAAAGCTCGAAGATAATTGGCGAATCAGCAACAAACAACAAATCTCTTTTGATGATTTATCAGCAATGAATAATCCTTCCTTGGCCGATAATTCAGAAGAAGAGAGCGATTCCCTCTCAAAATTTGAAACAGATCCAAAAAAACCAGGATTTTACTTACAAAATCTGCCTTTGACACAAGGAGCTAAAGATACTTCAAATCGGAAAATAGCAGAAGCAATCTACAATGCAGCTCTAATTTATTTAGATATGCTCAAGGATAATGAAAAAGGAAATCAAATGCTTGAAATGCTGACCGAACGTTACCCGAAACATGAATATACGCTACCCTCCTATTACTTGCTCTATCTCAATTATCAAAAATTAGGGAATCCTAAATCTGACGACTATAAAAATATCATCCTCAGCCAATACCCAAATACCGATTATGCCAAGCTGATTCAAGATCCCAAATATTATGAAAAATTAGCAGAACAAGCGAAATCATTGGAGATTAAATACGAAGAAACCTATCAGGCATATTCCGCAAAACAATGGAACCGCACGATCACCCTTGCGGATGAAGCTCTTCCGCTCTGTACGGATACGGTATTAGCTTCTAAATATTCCTATTTGCGTGCCATTGCAAAAGGACAAACCGAAGGAGAAAATAGTTTGAAAGAGGAGATGTATCGAATTGTAACGCTCTACCCCAAAACCGAAGTAGCCGGGTTGGCAAAATTATTTCTTTCTACAAGTAGTGCTGCTCCAACAAATTCAACCACTACCGCACAAAACAAGAAAACCGATACTCCCGACACAAAAACGCCCCAAGATATTTTTGTCATTTCACCTCAAGAACAACACTTCGTTATCATGATTGTAAACGTTCATAAGATTACCGGCTCTATTTTGGATATAAAAAATGATGTCGCTGCATTTAACCGAACCTATTACGGGTTACTGAATCTGAATATCAGTAGTATCTATATCAATCAAAATGAACAAATCCTGACGGTTGCCAAATTCAAAAACCAAGAAGCCGCCATGAACTATTATAATAATCTGATTCAGGATGCGAAATTATCCCCGTTCCATAAAACAAAAGCCATTGTTTCCTACGCCATCTCCGCACCCAATTATACGTCATATTACAATCAAGTCGATCAAAGAGCTTCCTACGAAGCATTTTTCAAAAAGAATTATCTAAAAGAAGATTAATGTGGGTACGCACACTTCTTCAACAACTATTTTTTATATCTTAGCCGATCTAAAATTTCTCTAAGGTAATATGGGAAAAGTCTGGAAATGTTTATTTAATAAAACAAAGAAATACAGCATATTAATAATTCTTTTTATCGGGAATTGTTTTTATGCATCCGGACAGTTTTATAACGGATCCCAACTTTCTTTTGGCAAAAATAGAGTACAACATCAAAAATTTAATTGGCTCTATTACCGCACCGACCAATACGATGTCTATTATTACCCCACCGGAAAAGCATTGGCAGAATATACCACATGGAAAGCAGCTCAATACATTGAAGAGATTGAAACTTTTCTCAATTTTTCATCTTCCAAAAAATTACAATTCATTGTCTATAACACCCAATCGGACTTTCGGGAATCAAATTTCGCTTACGATGATGCCGAATTTTACAATCAGGGAGGAATCACCAATGTGTACGGCACAAAAATCTATCTCTACTTCGACGGCAATCATCAGCATTTAGATCAAATGATTCGGAGTGGAATCATGAATATATATGCCCATTTGATTGTTGAAGGGGAAAGTATGGGCGCCAACATCTCTTCGGAGCACCTCTTTTCCGTTCCGGATTGGTATTACATCGGACTCGCTTCATACATCGGCAACGAATGGAATAGTGAGTTGGATGCATACGTCAAAAATGGTATCTTAACCGGGCGCTATCCGGACTTTGACGAGTTGTCGCCCCTCGATTCAAGATATGCAGGGCACTCTTTTTGGAAGTTTATCGCAGATAAATACGGAAAACATGTAATTCCATCAATTCTTTACGCGACACGTGCCTACCGAAATTTTGAACGCGGTTTCTCATCGGTACTGGGAGTGGATTATAAAACCTTGCAAGTAAATTGGTATCGCCACTTTTTCGTCCTCTATAAAAAAGACAGTAAACGAAGCCAACCAACCGGGGAATCAGTTCTCTCCAAATATAAGAAACAGAGAACCTATTCGCAATTTCGTTTTTCTCCGGATGGCAACTCTTTTGCTTATGTTACCAACGAAGCCGGACAGATAAAAATTTGGTTGAAAACTGAAGATATGAAGAAACCTCGTATGATCTTCCGAAGATACCAAAAGACCGAAGATAATCCCGATCAGACTTTTCCTCTATTGGCTTGGCACCCCTCCGGACAAATATTGAGTTTTACCATAGAAGACAAAGGCAGATGTTACTACTACCCTTACCACGTGACAGAGAAAAAAACAGAGGAACGCAGATTGATTGATCTCGAAAAAATTACCGACCTCTCTTTTTCCAAAGATGGAAAACTGATGGTTTTTACGGGATTCAAAAACGGGCAATCCGACATTTTTATTTACAGCTTTATTGCTCGCTCAATCCAACAAATTACCAACGATTTTTATGATGATGCCACGCCTCGCTTTTCGGAAGATAGCCGTTATATTTTTTTCTCGTCCAAACGACCACACGATTCTCTGTCCCTATCTTCTCCAAAACCATTCTATCAGACCGAAACACAATCCACTTATGATCTGTTTAGATATGATTATAAACAAAAAGAGAATCAACTATTTCGGATTACACACACTCCGGATGCAAATGAAACTAATATCCGAATAATTTCGCCAAATGAGATTATTTTTTTAAGTGATGAAAACGGAATTAAGAACCGATATTATGCTCTGTTGGACAGCACCATCAGTCATATCGACACGGCCATTCATTATCGATACACCGCAACCATCAAACCTCTGACAGACAATATTTTCAATATTCAAGAACAGGATTACAATGCGTCAAAAGAAGTAACCGCAGAGATCGTCTTGCATGACGGGACTCAGCATCTCTACATATCTCCGTTTACTGCATCTCCGTTATCAACTTCCATCGTTCCTTCCTCTATTAAGATGAAAATGCAACTTGAAACTGCGCGAATAGACAGCATCAAAAAAGTTCGAATAAAAGAAAAACCGATTCAAAGAGGATTTTATCAGGTTCGACAAAGTGACATTGTCCGTGCTTCGTCCGATAGTACCTTATTGGCAACTTCCAACGGATCAGCTTCGTATGATGCCCTCACAAACGGTCTTTCCTTTACACGACAAGTGGCACGGAACTATTATGTTCAATATTCTATCAATAAATTAATTACACAAGCTGATTTTAGTTTTTTAAATACTTCATACCAACAATTTACGGGGGGAACCAATCCTATTTACCTCAACGCAGGATTGAATGCCCTCATCATGGTCGGAATAAATGACCTGTTCGAAAATCACAGGATTACCGGGGGCTTTCGCATCTCTTTTGATTTGGACAATACCGAATTTATGTTCAGCTACGAGAATCTCTCCCGCCGCGTAGATCAACAAATTGTGTTGTACCGACAATCATTGAAATCAACGATTCAGGATTATCTCTACAAACAATACTCCAACAGCGTTTTCTACATTACCAAATATCCGTTTAATAAATTCAATGCCTTAAGATTAACCTTAACGGGACGGTATGACAAAAATGTGATGGCCGGACTAAATGATTATTCCCTCAAAGCGGCAGATGTAAGTCATTACTGGGGTGGTGTGAAAGTGGAATACATTTTTGATTCTTCCAAAGAGTTGTATACCAATCTTTGGAAAGGATCCAAAATAAAATTATTTGCCGAATATTTGCATCGTATCGACAATGAAAATAAGAACTTATTCGTAGTTGGTTTTGATGCCCGAAAGTCTATTAAGATTTATCGAAATATGACTTGGGCAACGCGACTTTCAGGAAGCACCAATGTGGGATCCAATCGTTTGGTGTACTACATGGGCGGCGTTGACAATTGGATGTTTGCTAAGTTTAATAGTGATATTTGGGTGGATATTACCAAAGATTACGCCTATCAAACATTGGCAACCAACATGAGAGGATTTGAGCAAAATATTCGCAACGGCACTTCCTTCATCCTTTTAAGTACTGAATTACGAATTCCTTTTGTTCAATTGATTGCACAAAAAAAGGTGGGAAACAATTTCCTGAATTCACTGCAATTGATTCTTTTCGGTGATTTCGGAACCGCATGGACAGGTTTAACTCCCTATTCCGAAGATAACTGTCTCTACACACGTTACATATACTGGGGTCCCAACGAGGTCAACAGCATCAAAATCAAACGACAAGTTGAACCTTTTGTGGCCGGCTTCGGAGCAGGATTAAGAGCTTCGTTGTTCGGATATTTCCTCCGACTCGACTACGCTTGGGGCGTCGAAGATTACAAAATTTACCAAAAAAAGGGAATGTTGCTATTTTCTATTGGGTTGGATTTCTAACCGTTATCCCAATTTTTCCTTATACGCCTGATAACCAGGACGGGAAAGCACTTCAAAACTACCGTCATTACGGACAATACCAATCGCCGGATGGGCTACACCGTTAAAGAAGGTGGTCTTCACCATCGTATAGTGAATCATATCGTCAAAGGCGATGCGGTCGCCGATTTCCAATGGTTCGGGAAAGGCATAATCGCCCATTCCCATAAAATCACCTGCCAAACAAGAGCATCCTCCAAGACGATAAACATATTTGCTGTCGGGAGTCGGATCCGTGGCCCCGATAACAGTCGGTTTGTAAGGCATTTCAAGACAATCGGGCATGTGACACGAAAAGGAGACATTCAACATAGCCGTTTTAATTCCCTTATTTTCGACAATATCCTCCACAGTGGCTGTTAAAATACCGGTTTGCCATCCGACGGCCTCTCCCGGTTCCAAAATAAGTTCTTTAATATTGGGATATCGTTGTCTAAAATCTTTAAGAAGCCGGATCAGGTGCATCACATCATAATCTTCACGGGTTATGAGATGACCGCCCCCGAAATTTACCCACTTGCACTCCTTAATAAGATGCGAAAATTTTTTCTCAAAAGCCGCTAAACAATTTTCTAACGAATAACTGTCATTTTCGCACAACGCATGAAAATGAAGTCCTTCAATTCCTTCGGGCAGCCGATCCGGCATATTTTCCGCCAAAATTCCCAATCGCGAGCCCGGAAGTGCCGGATTATACATATCAGTTTCCACCTCCGAATATTCCGGATTTACACGCAATCCGAAACTCACTTTTTTAGGAAACGCAAGCGCCTCCTCTTTAAAACGAAACCATTGCGACAACGAATTAAAGGTCAGTTTCTTACTATAAATAAGAAAATCCCGAAAATCCTCAGATGTATAAATTGGCGCATACGAATGGGCTTCACACCCCATCTCTTCTACAATTAGACGCGCTTCATTCACCGAACTAGCGGTTGCCCCTTTCAAGTAGTTCTTTACCAAAGGAAAAGAGTTCCAAAAAGAGAAACCTTTCAAGGCACAAATAATCGACACGTCGGCTTCTTTTTGGACTAAATGCAACAATTGCAAATTGGCTTCCAAGGCCTCTTCGTACATTACATAGCAAGGAGACGGGAACATTTCGTATGATGGTTGGCTCATAATATTCATATTTTTCGCAAAAATACAAAAATGATTTATATTAGGGCGTGTCGGCTTCGCCGCCGGTCTCCGGCTCCAAGTCCGCAGCCGAAAGCCGTGTGGCCGCAAAGCTGCAAAAGGAGCTTCCTCCGGTCGCTCTTTTGCAGCAGCGTCCACATCGGCTTCCGTCTTTGCGGGCTTTCCGCCTACAACCTCACGCAGCGGAATGGCAAAATCTTTGCGTCTTGGCAGGTTTGAAGTAACTTTTCATAACATTACAAGAATAAAAAATAACAACAATTGTCAAATTCCTTATAAGGAAATGTTTTTTTAACGGAACTCATAAAAAAAATCAAAAATCAAAAAAAATTATACCTTTGCATAAAAATAACCCTTCCCCAACAATGCCTGAAAAGTGTATAATATTTCTTACTATAAGAAACAAAAAGAACACCTTTTATGGTTATAAGGTGAATATATAAACGAGTTAGCGGGCATTGCAAAGGACTACAATAGATAAATTGAATAGACAACAAAAAACAATAAAATGAAGAAAAGATACTTAATCATTGCAGGACTATTCACAGCATTTGCAATAGGTTATTTCCTCAATACAGTTTTTGCCCAAAAACCAAATAATAACACAGAAACAACTAAAACAGAAAAACAAAACAATATGAAATTAGGAGCATTTTCAATCAGTCTCAGCGTAAAAGACTTGAATACTTCAAAAGAATTTTACGAAAAATTAGGTTTCATTGCTTTTGCAGGAAGTATGGAACAGAACTACTTAATAATGAAAAATGACAATGCACTTATTGGACTTTTTCAAGGAATGTTTGAAGGTAACATTTTGACTTTTAACCCAGGTTGGGATGAGAACGCGAGCAACATAGAAAATTTTGATGACATTCGAGAGATTCAGAAACAATTAAAAACCAGTGGACTTAAACTTACAAGCGAAGCTGACGAAAAAACCAAAGGACCTGCAAGCCTTATGCTAACCGACCCTGACGGAAATGTGATTTTACTTGACCAACATCGTTAATACCAATCACATATGAAAGCAAACGAAAAAACTGTAAACGAAATTCTGACAAACCTTCCCAAAGACAGGTCAGAACCTTTTAACAAACTACACGAAGTTATAGTAAAGAACCTACCGAACGGTTTTGAAGCAGCCATTAGTTATGGTGGTTTGGGATATGTTGTCCCTCATACAATTTATCCAGCAGGTTATCATTGCAAACCAATTGAACCACTACCATTTGCAGGAATTGCTTCACAGAAAAATTCTATAAATTTTTACCATATGGGCATTTATGCTGACCCCAAATTATTGGAATGGTTTGTAACTGAATATCCAAAGCACACAAAGCAAAAACTTGATATGGGAAAAAGTTGTATTCGTTTTAAAAAGCTAGACGAAATTCCATACAAACTCATTGGTGACTTAATGAAGAAAATAAGTGTAAAAGAATGGATAAATATTTACGAAAAAACAATGAAAAAATAGAACAAAACGACCCGTGAACATCACATATTCGCAAGCAGGGGTTTAGCTTCGCTGATTTTCAATTCGTGCTTCGTAGGACAGCAAAGTAGTAAAATTAAAATTCAGTTCTTCGTAGGAAGTGCAGTGGTTAAAATCCCTGCCTGCGTATAGCTGAGAACCGTTGTGCGTCATGTAAGAAAGACTACCAACATTAGAGTAAACAATTTAAATGGAGAAAGAAATGAATAATAAACAGTGGTACGAAACATTATTCGAAAATTACGGAGAAAAATACGACAATGAATCTTTTGCACAAGGAACTATTGGCGAATGTGATTTCATTGAGAAAGAAATAAATTTCAATAAAACACTTAAGATTATTGACATAGGGTGTGGGACAGGTCGCCATGCAATTGAATTGGCAAAAAGAGGATATTCAATGACTGGAATTGATTTGTCTGAATCCCTATTGGAAAAAGCAAGAGAAAAGGCGAAACAAAACGGTGTGAGAATTGATTTCTTAAAACACGATGCTCGTAATCTGCCGTTTGACAAACAATTTGATGTTGCAATAATGATGTGTGAAGGCGGTTTTCCTTTAATGGAAACTGACGAAATGAATTTCGAGATTCTCAAAAATGTTTCTCAATCATTAAAGAAAAATGCAAAATTTATTTTTACTACCCTCAATGGTTTATTTCCCATATTTAATTCTATCGAAGAATTTTGTGCCTCAAATACCGATGATGGGAATGCCACATATCATAAAAACACTTTTGATATTATGACATTCAGAGATTACAATATTACAAAAGTTGCAGATGATAACGGAGTAGAAAAAGAACTTGAATGTAACGAAAGATATTACATTCCATCGGAGATTACATGGTTGTTGAAAACGCTTGGATTTGCAAAAATTGAGATTTTTGGAGCAAAACTGGGAGCATTTTCCAGAGAAGATAAATTAACAAAGGATGATTTTGAAATGTTAGTAATTGCAGCAAGATAAAATGCACGAACGCACAACACACGGTATAAAAAATATCATGAAAACTCAAATTTTTATTTTCTTATTTTTTTTGACCGGATTGACAGTCTTTTCTCAAAATTTTGATTTTCTGCCTCCTACTTCCATGCCGACAGAAAAAAATAAGTGAACTAAACCAAAAAGACATTTATTCACCTTGCTTCATTTTGACAACTAAAATCCTGTTAAATCTCGACTTAAAAATCGAAAGTGCACTTAAAGAAAAATAAAATACTACCTACTAACAAACGCTAAACCCCATATGAGTCTGCTTCATGTGACAAAAAAAAACAATTAATAAACTAACATTCGCTGACCAATTGGTGTCGAATGCCCACACGAAGTTCAGCGTTGGGCGGTGAACGTGATGCAAAAACAAACATCAAGACTCGAACAATAATAAAGTATAATCTCTTAAAAGTGAGGATGTGGGCGGAAAGCCCGCAAGGACGGAAGCAGATGTGCCACTGCCGCAAAAGAGCGACCGGTGGAAGCTCCTTTTGCGACTTTGCGGCAACACGGCTTTCGGCTGCGAACTTGTAGCCGGAGACCGACGGCGAAGCCGGCACGCCCAAATAAATAAAATTCTAAAAATCATACTTAAGAGTCGGAAAATTTGAAAAAAAAATTGTACTTTCGCAGTTCATTTCATATCTTGTTCTTAAATGTACAAGAAAATGAAAAAAAAGAATTAGATGAAAAGACTATTTTTTCTTATTTTACTATTAATCAGCACCCTAAACAACTATGCGCAACCATACACTGTGGATGGTATCATCGCAATTGTGGGAAAAGAGATCATCATGAAATCGGATATTGAAAAGGCATACGCCGAATATGCAGGTCAATATGCAGTCGTGGATGATGCTGAAGAGATGAAATGTACCATTTTCGAAAAGAAAATCATCGAAAAGTTGATGGTTCATCAGGCAGATTTGGACAGTGTGGTGATTACTGACCAACAGGTGGAAGATCAACTCAATGCCCGAATCTCATATCTTTTGCAACAAATCGGTGGCGATGTCAAAATTATTGAAGACTACTACCAAAAGTCTATGGATGAAATCAAGAAGGAGATGCGGATAATGATGCGTGACCAGATGATTATGGATGAAATCCAACGCGGACTGACCGAAAATGTTGCTATTACCCCTTCGGAAGTGAAATTATTTTTTGATAAAATCCCGTATGACAGTTTACCGGTCGTTGAAGCCACGTATGAATTTGGTCATATTGTGCGGACCCCCCCTGTAAGCGATGTAGAGATTGCTGAATTGAAGAGCAAGTTGGAAGGTTTTCGAGAACGGGTACTTCGTGGCGAGAAATTTTCGTTGCTGGCACGCCTCTACTCTGATGATCCGGGTAGTGCCTCCAAAGGAGGAGAGCTTGGTTTTATAGAACGAGGAACACTCTATCCGGAGTTTGAAGCCGCAGCCTTTAAATTAAAATCGGGAGAAATCTCAAACGTCATTCAGACGAAAGCAGGCTACCACATCATCCAAATGATTGAAAGAAAAGGAGATCGTATCAACGTTGCCCATATTTTATTGCAACCCAAACCTTCACCCGATGCCCAAGTCGCAGCTATTGAGTATTTGGACAGCATCCGAACAGTAATTTTGAAAGATAAAACTGAATTTAGTTTGTCAGCAGCAAGGTATTCAGATGATATGAACCGAAACAGCGGCGGATGGGTCGTGAATAAATATACCGGTTCTGTCAAGTTTGAGAAAACAGCCATCGACGATGCCACTTTTGCCACCCTCAATAAATTGATTCCCGGAGAATACTCCTCCCCGATTCCTTACGTTACCGAAGACGGGAACATGGCCTATCGCATTATATACCTAAAATCGAAAGTAGCTGCACACAAAGCCAATATGACCGAAGATTACGACATGATTAAAAGTGCTGCGCTCGAAGATAAGAAAAATACAATTATCCAAAAATGGATATTGAAAAAGGTGCAAACCACAAGTATCAAAATTAACGATCAATACAGAGATTGCCCGTTTGTAGAAAATTTACAAATCCCATAAACTAAAAAAATCCAATCGTTATGACGAATTTGAATTTTAATAATGATGTTGAAGCCATCGGGGCTTTTGTTGAAAAATATAACGAATTAAAGAAAGAGATTGCCAAAGTAATTGTAGGCCAAGATGAAGTAGTGAAAAGTATCTTGATGGCGATGTTCAGCAGGAGCCATGCATTGTTAATCGGAGTGCCGGGATTGGCGAAAACATTAATCATCACAACAATTTCCAAGACGATGAATTTGAGTTACAACCGTATTCAGTTCACCCCCGACCTGATGCCCTCAGACATTATGGGAACGGAAATCTTAGATGAGAACAGAAAATTCAAATTCGTCAAAGGCCCTATTTTCGCAAATATTGTACTGGCGGATGAGATCAACAGAACTCCTCCGAAAACGCAATCCGCATTATTAGAAGCAATGCAGGAACGCTCGGTGAGTATGAACGGGATTACCTATCAACTGCCGGATCCTTTCTTTGTATTGGCGACTCAAAACCCGATTGAGCAAGAAGGAACCTATCCGCTTCCGGAAGCCCAACAAGACCGCTTTATGTTCAACATATATTTAGACTATCCGAGTTTCAGCGAAGAAGTGGACGTGGTGAAAAGTACCATCCACGGAGAAATGCAAGAGCCGAAACAAGTGCTTACCGCCGAAGATATTATTTTCTACCAGAAACTTTTACAAAAGATTCCGATTGCAGATAATGTGTATCAATATGCAGTCAATTTGGCTACCATTACTCGTCCCAATACACCTAAAGCACACCCGTGGGCTAATGATTACCTTACATGGGGCGCAGGCCCGCGTGCTTCCCAATTCCTGATTATCGGAGCCAGAACCCATGCCGTGCTAAATGGGAAGTACTCTCCCGACATTGAAGATATAAAAGCTGTGGCACACAATATTCTACGCCACCGAATTATTAAAAATTATAAAGCCGAAGCGGAAGGTATCTCCATCGAGGATATTATTGATAAGTTTATCGAAATATAAATACTCTGCATAGTCTTCTTTTCTCAAAATCCTCAATCATTGCTTCTTTTATTATTCAACGTTGTTGATGTAGAGTTTTATTCTTCATTGCTTGATGATAACTTGATATTTTCTTAGCATTAAATTTAATATTCCAACATTCAAAAAAAATGAATACAATCCCTGATTTAGAAAAAGAAGTGTCTGAATATTTGAATTATTTCTGTAAAGAACTGCCCGGACGAAGTGTGGGCAGTGAGGGAAACCAAATGGCTACTCTTTTTTTTAGAGAAGCGCTCTCCTCAATGAGCTGGGCTGTGGAATCAACACCACTCCAAGTGATGGACTGGATGACCGAAGGGGCTGAATTGACCTGCGAAGGACATTGCTTTTCCATTATGTCAAGTCCTTATTCCTTAGGATGTGATCATGATTTGGAATTGGCGGCTGCCAGTACCATAGAAGAGTTGGAACAAGGTGATTTTAAGAACAAAATCATTTTGCTGCACGGAGAAATCGCTCAAGAACAGATTGCTCCCAAGAATTTTGTATTTTGGAATCCGGAGATGCATCAACGCATTGTGCGGGCGCTGGAGCAAAGCGGCGTTAAAGCCATCATCTGCGCCACGGGCAGAAACTCTGCTACGACTGGGGGCGAATACCCATTTCCTCTGTTTGAAGACGGGGATTTCAATATTCCTTCCGTCTTTATGAAAGATGTGGAAGGGGAAAAATTACTTCCATTTTGTGGAAAAAAGGCACGATTGACCTCTTGTGCCAACCGCTTCGCTGAAACTGCCTATAATGTCATCGGACGCAAAGGACGCAATCCCCAAAAAAGAATCGTCATCACTGCCCATATCGACGCCAAGAAAGGAACCCCGGGTGCCATAGACAATGCAACCGGCGTAATTGTATTACTGCTGCTTGCCGACCTGCTGAAATATTACCGCGGTGAACCTGTCATCGAACTAGTGGCCTTCAACGGCGAAGATTATTATGCCGTTCCCGGACAAATGCAGTTTATTGCCGATAACTCCGATACAATGGACAACATTATTCTCAATATTAACATTGACGGTGCCGGCTATCATACAGGATTATCGTCTTTTTCTCCCTTTAATTTGCCTGAACCGATACAACCCATTTTTAATAAATTGATTCGGGAAACACCGGAGTTTGTGGAAGGAATTCCATGGGTGCAGGGAGACCACAGCATTTTTGTCCAATACGGCCGTCCCGCCATCGCCGTTAGCTCTCAATGGCTGATTGAAAATATGGAAAATCAAAACGTTACCCATACACCGAAAGATAAACCCTCTATTGTCAACCCCCAACGATTGGTCGAAATATCTCTGGGCCTCCAAAAGTTTATCAGAGAACTTGTACTCCAAATTAAATCATAATTCTTAATTTTAATAATATGATATTTTTCTTTACAGGTACGGGAAATTCGCTTGATGCCGCTCAACAAATGGCAACCCATTTTGAAGATCAATTGATTTCAATCGCAGAAGCAATACACCAGAAAAAATTCGACTTTGAACTGAAACCGGAGGAAAAGATCGGCTTCGTATTTCCGGTCTATTTCTGGGGCGTGCCCTCTATCGTTGCTGATTTTATTGCGCAACTGAAACTGCACAACTATCACAATCAATATATCTATACCGTGCTTACCTGCGGAGGAAGTGTGGGACAAACCCATCGATTGCTTTCTAAAATGCTTTTCAATAAGGGCTACCGGCTCAATGCTGCCTTTTCCGTTCAAATGCCCGATAATTATATTCTGATGTTCCAAATCAATACACCGACAGAGAAAGTTCCCGAAATCTTAAACTCCGCCCGGAAAAGGATGCATGAGATTATGGCCGTTATCGAAAAACAAGGAAATTTCCCAAAATTGCTTACCAAAGGTGCAACTCCATGGATCTATACCTCCTTTTTT
Organism: Bacteroidota bacterium; assembly: GCA_022708105.1. Classification (GTDB taxonomy): domain Bacteria; phylum Bacteroidota; class Bacteroidia; order Bacteroidales; family WCHB1-69; genus DUOL01. The sequence continues at coordinate 30,588 of JAKIZI010000010.1, read as the reverse complement.
TATCCAATGTACCGAAAAGGGCGTAAAACAAAACCCTTTTTTGTTACCGATAGTTGTACGTCATGCGGATTGTGCGAATCTATTTGTCCTTCTAAAGTAATTTCGTTGAAAAATGGCCTCCCGACATGGGAAAAAGAGCAATGTACCCAATGTCTCGCCTGTATCCACCGCTGTCCTGAAAAGGCCATCCAATACGGAAAACGAACCATTCCCATCGAAAGATATGTGAACCCTGTTTTGAAATAATCGATTGAATTTGCGCTGAGATTAATAACAAGTTTTGATCATTTTTCGGGTAACAGAAAGTCCCCCACTCATGTATATTCTGAGCAGATAAAAACCCTCCGATAGTTCGTTAATTGTTAGCACACCACTATCCGCCCAAAGCTCCTGAAATTGTACTTTTTTGCCATCCATGGAGTAAATTTCGACACGCTCCATCTCTCTATTCGCCGTTATGGTAACGGTTTCCGCGGCAGGATTCGGAAAAATATGCACATTGTCCGTGGCGGAAGTATAATTATTTACCCCCAAACTAGTACAATCCAAGGCATTCAAGTATTCCCAGATTCGGTCATTGAACAAGAAAGGCACTTCGGTACTGTCCGGATTTTCGCCCATTCTGATCCACACTTGCCCGCGACTCGGAATCACATTGATAAATTGTCCGTTTTTGCCCAATGCGGCAATCATGTCCTGGGGCGCATGCGGACTGAAAGATCCGGGTAAAACGTATTGGAATCCGGGGACCATAAACGTCGAACTCCCATTTAACCACCACAAATACCCATACGCTTGATTCAATGATTGGGAGGGATGTGTCATGTGCGAAAAATAGGCGGTGTCGGTCATGAGACGCTGACCATCCCACTCACCGCCATTAAGAATCAATAGTCCGAATCTCGCCATACTTCGTGCATCACTGAAGAAGACATTGTTGTAACCCGTTTTATAAAACAAACCGTTCATCCCAATTGGTGTTTTTAATTTTTGAGTCACATAATTGTTGAGTGTGGCGCCGGTAGCACTTTGTAATACACTATCCAACAGTGTGTAAGGCGCATTATGGTAAGCCCAGCGAGTGCCGGCATCGGCTTTATAGATTAGACAACTGTCAAAAGTACAATAGTTATCGGGCACCTCATCATCCAACCCGCTCGTCATAGTCAACTGATGCAAAATGGTTATTTGCTGCTCCTGCTCGGGCGTACAATTTGTCCATCCGGCGCCTAAATAGTCCGAAGTTGGGTCCTCAATAGAAAGAAAACCCTCTTGCTGGGCAATCCCGACCATAAAAGCAGTAATCGTTTTTCCGGCAGAAGCCCAATACCAATACGAATTCTGCGTGTGCGTCCCAAAATATTGCTCCAATACAATCTTCCCGTCTTGCAGCAAAATGAACGCTTTTGTATGATTATTTTCCAAAAATCGGTAAAGACTGTCCACATTTTCTGGACACCAATTGAGCGATTCCGGCGCTAATGTTTTCCACTCCTGTCCATTAATCGGCGGGAAATAATACGATTGTGCCTTCCCTGTCATGCCAAGGAAAAATGAACAAACAAGGAATAAAATCAAGTGATATTTTTGACTCATATTTATTAGATAACGTATTTTTGATGAATATTTATTTTTTGGGCGTGTCGGCTTCGCCGCCGGTCTCCGGCTCCAAGTCCGCAGCCGGCAGCCGTGTGCTCGCAATGCCGCAAAAGGAGCTTCCTCCGGTCGCTCTTTTGCAGCAGCGGCACATCGGCTCCCGTCTTTGCGGGCTTTCCGCCTACAACCTCACGCAAGCCAATTTTAAACGGCATCGCTCTTAGCAACTTTTCTTCCTTTCAATTTCCAATACACACAACCCCGCCTGATACGGAGAGATCGAACCACTCTTAATGGCAGGCAATAATCGGGCAATCTCCTCTTTCACCACCTCCTTCGAATAAAATGAATCTTTAATCGAATTGTCCATCCATTCATAAAAAATATTTACCCACTGTTCATGACGAGTTTTATCAAAAAAGCCGTTTTCTTTGATCACCGCTTCAAACTCTTTGATGACCTGCCATACTTGGTCTATATCTTTATTTTCTATCGAAGAACAAGTCTTGACGGGGATTTTCCAACCATTTTCATTCGCCGGAAAAAGATGCAACGCCGATTGAAATTGGGTTTTAGCCAAATCTGCCCGTTGGCGATTGTTTCCGTCTGCTTTGGTAATCACAATGGCATCCGCCATCTCCATAATTCCTCTTTTAATGCCCTGTAATTCATCTCCCGCACCAGCCAACATAAGCAATAAGAAAAAGTCTACCATCGATTTAACTACAGTTTCCGATTGTCCAACGCCTACCGTTTCAATTAAAATCACATCAAAACCGGCAGCTTCACACAAAATAATGGTTTCTCTCGTTTTGCGGGCAACCCCTCCCAATGTCAAACCGGAGGGCGACGGACGAATATAGGCATTACTGTCAACTGCCAAAGATTCCATTCTGGTCTTGTCTCCCAAAATACTTCCTTTAGAACGCTGACTGCTCGGATCAATAGCCAATACAGCAAGCCGATGCCCCAAAGAGGTGATATGCTTGCCCAGTGATTCAATAAAAGTGCTCTTGCCTACACCGGGAACCCCGGTAATACCAATACGTATCGACTTGTCGGAATAGGGCAAACATTTCTCAATAATCGCCTGTGAAATAGCAAAATGCTCCGGATTAACACTCTCAATCATGGTAATGGCACGACTCAAAATAACCCGATTCCCGGAGATAATTCCCTTCACATATTCATCCACCGATAAAGCCCGCTTCTTTTTCTTCTTAAAATCGATATAAGGATTTACTGAAGAGGGCTCCTCAACCCCTTCACGAACATGTAATGCTGATTCAAAAAATCGTTCCTTTTTTACCATCCCGAATTGCAACTAACGTAAGATGCCGTTACCACTTGATCATTTACTTCGGTCGTAACATTTTCTTCCCCATCGTAATCAGCACATTCAGAAGAACTTACCTCATCTCCGTCGAAGACTTCCGTGTTGAGCAAAGAATTGTTGTTGTCATAATAACTACATACACAATCCTGATTGCAAGAAGTGAACAAAAAAGTACCCAATGCCATTAAAGCAACTAATGCGATTCCTTTTTTCATATATGATTACTTTTATTTTATGCAAAAATACAAAAAATTAATATAGATAATCCATAGTCGAAAAACCAAAATTAACTCAAAATAAAAAATTAATGAATTAAAAAGAATTTTATCTTTGCAAAAAAAAGATATGAAACCAACCATACTTGTACTCTTATTATGGGGAATTCTTTATAGCGGATTTGCCCAAGAACAACCGGAAGCATTAAAGACCACGCCCCTGCCTTCTGTGGAAATCAAAACCTTGGATGGGAAAACTATCAATACAAAAGAACTTTCCAACGATGGAAAACCTTTCATCATCAGTTTATGGGCTACATGGTGCCGCCCCTGTATTGAAGAACTCTCTGCCATCGCCGATGTTTATGACGATTGGGTGGAAGAAACCGGAGTTAAATTGTTTGCGGTTTCAATTGATGACGCCAAAACAGCTTCAAGAGTGGTCCCTTTTGTCAATGGTAGAGCTTGGGATTATGAAATTCTGCAAGATCTCAACTCCGATTTCAAAAGAGCTCTTAATGTTGTCGACATTCCTTTCTTGTGCATCTTGAACGGAAATGGAGAAATTGTTTGGCAACATACCTCTTACGCACCCGGTAATGAAGAGGAAATCATAGAAATTATTCGCAAATTATCCAAATAATCTTATTGTTTCATTGTTCTTATTAAACGTATCGATAATGAAAAAAACATCATTGGCATTCCTCATTATTTGTTTTATTTTCTTTTTTACCGGTTTTAAAGGATTTTCGCAACCCTCCTCAGAACATGGTAAAATAAGTGGCGATTTCGGATTCTCCGGTATGTACTACCAACCGGATTCGCTCATCAATGCCGCCGAAGTAGAAGAAAAAGTAAGAGGAAACGCCTATTTGAACTTATTATATACCAATAAGCAATTTACGGTAGGTGCCAGATATGAGTTTTACCTATTCCCCTTAGTGGATTTTGAACAAATCGCTTACAAAGGACAAGGAATTACATACTTTTTTGCTGATTATAAAAACGACTTTATCCAAGTAACAGCAGGAACATTTTATGAGCAATTCGGAAATGGACTCACTTTACGTGCATACGAAGATCGTAATCTCGGAATTGACAACAGTTTGCTCGGAACCCGTATCAAAATAACCCCATATAAAGGAATTTCCATCAAGGGAATCTGGGGGATCGAACGAAAGAATTTCGACTTTGACTACCTGACACGTAAAGACTTTGTCCGCGGAGGAGATTTAGAAATTTCATTTACCGAATTATTTCCCGCCATAGCAGAAAAACAATTTGCAGCACAAATTGGGGCAAGTTTTGTAAGTAAATACGAAAATCCAACACACCCGGTTCTGAAACTTCCTGCTAATGTTGCAACTTGGGCAACACGCTTTAATTTCCGCTATAAAGGTTTTAGAATAGAAAGTGAATATGCCCACAAAATTAATGACCCCAATAATACCAACGGATATATCTATAAAAACGGAGAGGCTCTGTTTGCCTCCGCCTCATACTCAATGAAAGGTTTAGGGACCTCTTTGTCGTTCATCCGTGCCGACAATATGGATTTTCGTTCCCAACGAGATATTTCAAGTACCACCTCCTTGCTATCCGTCAACTACCTTCCCGCAATTAATCGCCAATACTCATTCCCATTACTTGGTAATTATAGTTATGTGAGCCAACCCAACGGACAAATCGGAATTCAAGCTCAAATCAATTATTTAATTCCTAAAAAAACTAAAATCGGAGGAAAATATGGCACCAATATCAGTCTGAATTATTCCCGTTTTCATGATATCGAAAAAAATATAGTGCCTCTCGCCGATTCTCTCGGATCTATGAGAGGAACCGACGGATACCAATCCAATTTCTTTAAGTTCGGCCCGCATTTATTATATCAGGATATCGGACTTGAAATCAGCAGACGATTTGACAGCAGATGGAAACTTGAATTGGCTTATAATTACATCTCCTACGATTTAAATATTCTACAAGGACACGCAGACACCACGCTCTTTCACGGACATCATATAGCAGCAGACCTTTTATGTAAAATCAACACCAAACATGCCCTTCGTTTGGAAATACAACATCTCTACTCGCAACAAGATATGGGAAGTTGGCTGCACGCCATGATTGAATATTCAATCAGTCCAAACTGGTTCTTCTCCGTCTCCGATTCATGGAATTATGGCAATAATACTGCAGAACAAAGAATTCATTACTTTAATATCGCAGCCAGTTATATCATCAAAACAACCCGTATTTCACTGCAATACGGAAAAAACAGAGAAGGAATTCTATGCTCCGGAGGGGTCTGTCGTACAGTTCCGGCCTCTTATGGCGTAGGACTTTCTGTAAATACTTCATTTTAATTCATTCTAATAAGCAATACATTATGAAATCCATTTCAATCCGTTTTTTATTATTGTTTGGCTCTATATTCCTATTTTTCGGTTGTGATAAAATTGAAGGTCCCTATTTTAAAGAGGATGATACCGTAAATACAACCGTAGAATTTCCGGAAGTAAATCCGGATACCTTAATTCGAAAAATTCTCATCGAAGAATATACCGCACAACAATGTCAGAACTGCCCGACACAAGGACATATTCCCTTGGCGCAGCTTTTGGAGACCTATGGAAATAAATTGGTGGCAATATGCATTCATGCCGGCTCGTTGGCTCGCCCGGACTTAATTCCACCTTTCGATTATGATTTCCGAACAGAATTAGGAGATGTATTGTACAACGACTATGTCATTGCCGGTGGTAGCGGAATTCCTTGCGCTGTAGTCAACCGAACCAGATACAACAATGTTTTTCCCCTCGCAAACAGCAATTGGGAGGCCGCCATACAAAATATTGATACCCAACTTTATGCCGGAATTCAAATCATCAATGAATATGATAACAATATCCTTACAACTCATCTGAAAAGTACTTTTTATAAAAATTATTCCAATAAAGTAATCTTAAGTGTTATTCTTATTGAGGATTCATTTGTTTCGCCCCAATTGGACGGCTCCACCACTATTGAAAATTACACCCATAACCATGTCTTGAGAACTTCATTAAACGGAATTCAAGGGAGTTATCTGAACGGAAACGGATTTGTGGCAAAAGATTCTTCGTATGTAAAGTCCTATCAACTCAATTTCACGGATCATGATTGGACAAAAGGCAATTGTAGCATCATTGCTATTCTCTATGATGAAACAACACAAGAGGTTCTTCAAACCGAAATTTCTCCGCTCTAAAAACTATTCTTTTATTGATTCAAAGAAATCAAGAATCGGAATAACTTCTGAATCCCAATACAAAAAATCGTGTCCCATTTCGGGAGTATGAAGCATATATCTTTTCTCGTTCTTAAGTAATAATAATCTATTATAAAGAAGTTCCGACTGTGTATAAGGCACTACTTTATCTAATTTCCCGTGTCCTATATAGATTGGAATTTTGATTTGGCTATATTCTGCCACCGGATTATCAATGGCCTTCCATCTTTCAGAGAAAAGAGAAAAAGGACCATATACTCCGTTCATAAGATTATCTTTGGGCATTAATGTTTGGTCGTAATCTCCGGAAAGTGCTGCGGCAGCTTTAAAAAAGTTGTTTGTACGACAAGCAATCAAGGCCACTCCCCGAGCCCCGGTGGAAAGTCCTATCATAAAATTTTCAGATGTCAAAAATATCCCTGCTTGTTGTTGCAAGAATGGAATCATTGTATCAAGAAGCCATGTTAATGTAGGATAGCGTAACCAATCTTTTCGAGTTTGAGGGAAATAAGAAGTCGCATAAATACTTTTGCCCATTTCGGGCATAATCAATCGATATCCTGCTCTATGTGCTTCCTTGCATAAGCTACTTTCTGAACACCAACGAGTTCTATCAAAATTCCATCCGGGAAGAATTAATAGATCCCCTTTAAATGAAACCGAGGTATCAACCTCCATAATATCAATGGCAACATTGTTGCACATTAGTGTGATCATAGGACCTTCTTTCTGTTGTCCTACTAAGGTATTTTTGATAAAAAAGAGGCAAAAAAACATGAAACTTTTTTTCAATATAATCGTATTCATAAAGACATTCTTTAACTTTGCAAGTTTACGAATAAAAGATAGAAAAAACCTATTAGGATATTTAAAATATTATTATATCTTTGCATCTTAAAATAAAAATAGTCAAATAAATATAGTTTTTTTTCTAGTATAATTAAAAAAAACTGAATAAATACAACATTTCGACATACATTGTTGTCAAATAAGCAAACTGAGTAAAAAAAGAGCAATGGGGAAAATAAAACAGATCTTTCTTATTTTAACATTTTTATTATTAGCAAATCACGCATTCTGTCAGACATATACAGTCCCTTCGTCAGGAAGTACAAGTTATACATTATGTTCCGGTACTTTATATGATGCAAATGGCAATAGTAATTATGGAAACGGATGGGAGGGTTATGCTGTACTATACCCTAGTACACCGGGAAATTTAATTCAATTATCAGGAACTATTTCCGGTGAAAGTTGCTGTGACTACTTATACATCTACGATGGTGTGGGAACTAGTGGAACTATTTTGTGGCAAGGCGTAGCCAGTTCAGGAACTGTTCCTTCTGTTACCTCAACAACAGGACCCATAACCGTAAGATTTCGTAGTGATGGATCTGTAACGGGACAAGGTTTTGCTCTTAATGTCTCTTGTTGTAACTATTGTTCTTGTGGAGGGAGTAATGCCAATGTTCACATTCTCAATACAGGAGCTACTTTCGCTACCGTAACATGGACTGCAAATGCAGCTGTGCCAACTTATATTGTTGAATATGGGCCAAGCGGATTTACACCGGGAACCGGTACAACAGTAACAACCCCAACCAATTCTGTAACACTCACAGGATTATCTGAAGGAACCCTTTATGACATATATGTCTACTATGATTGTGATAATAATGGATCAATCGTTGGAGATATATATTCTCAAATTATATATTTACACACCACATGTATTGATTTTACCAATTTATCCAGTCCATCCGTAACATGCACTTACGGATCTTTCAGCAATCCGTATAGTAGTATCGGTGTTGTTAATGGAAGGCATACGGTCATGACCGGAGGAACCGATCCATATACTTCAGGACAATTGTTATGTGTGCCTCCGGGTTCCGCACAATCTATTCGATTAGGGAATTCAAGTACCGGTTCCCAAGCAGAAAGTATAACCTATACTTATACTGTTGATACTTCAACCAATGAAATTCTGATTTTAAAATATGCTGCTGTTCTAGAAAATCCTGGTCATGATTATGCAAGTCAGCCTCGTTTTACATTCAAAATATTAAATGCAGCAGGGCTCGAAATAGATCCTATATGCACATCGGCAGATTTTATCTCCGGAAATTCAACACAAGGATGGTCTTACGGAACCTCAAGTACTCTTTGGAAAAATTGGACTACAGTAGGAGTAGATGTTTCTCCATATCACGGCCAAACCATTCGAATTCAATTAACCACATACGATTGTAATTACTCCGGACATTTCGGATATGCTTATTTCACTTTAGAATGTGGCGGTAAAAAACGACTCGATATTGAAAGTTGCGGTGATGTTGCCGAAATTACATACTCCGCTCCTGTGGGATTTAACTACAGATGGTATCTTTCTACGAATCCTGCACAAACTATTTCAACAAACAGATCCGTGACCGTTACTACCAATAGTAATGCTATTCTCTATTGCGATGTATCTTTTGTCGATAATGCAACATGCCGCTTTACGCTCTCAACAAGTGTTACCAGAAGATACCCATACGCAGACTTTACATACAATCGTGTAGGTTGCGATTACACCTACGAATTTACGAATAATAGTACGATTTCAGATGATGGAATCGTTCCTAACGGAAGTGGAGACCCTTGTGAAACCTATTATTGGGATTTCGGAAATGGAGATTCTTCAAAGAATGAAAATCCTTCCATTACCTACCAAAATCCCGGCACCTATACCGTTACACTGATTGCCGGCATTAACGATGATATGTGCCAAGACACGATTCAACAAACTATTACAATAATTCCTTTTAACCCTGAAATTATTGGTGATACCGTAAGTTGCGAAGGAGATCAGCATACATTATCCATTACCGACGGTATCGCTTATGAATGGAGTACCGGAGATACAACAGTCGTAATTGATGTGGACCCGTTAACCACCACAACCTATTCGGCTATTGTTACTCATGTAGATGGTTGTAAAGATACTATTGAGCATACTATTGTGGTATATCCTATATATTCATCAACATTTTCGGCTTCTATCTGTAAAGGAGAATCATATACAGAAAATGGATTTAATCTGATTAATATTCGTAACGTCGGGGATAATGTATACACATTGCCTCTCAGCACTATTTATGGTTGTGATAGTATTATTACACTAAACCTCGAAGTAAAACCACTTCCGGAAGTTGAACTCGGAAATGATATTACCATCTGCTTCGAAGATGCGGGTGGTCCATACCTTGACGCAGGCAGAAATTATGATACCTATCTATGGAGTACCGGTCAAAGTACTCGTATGATTCAAGTATCCGATACCGGCCTTTATTCAATTTTAGTTTCTTTGCAAGGATGTGAAGCTACAGACAGCATAACCATTCATGACCTTTGTCCTTTCAGAATTTACCTACCCAATACAATAACTCCATATTATGCAGACGGAAATAATGACTATTTCTACCTCCCAACAACTGAAAGAATAAAAGAGATGAAAATTAGTATTTACGACCGTTGGGGTCAATTGGTATTCGAATCCAACGAAGCTAATTTTAGATGGGATGGTACTGTAAATGGAACTTTAACTCCAAATACCGTTTACAACTATCGTCTTTTTATCATATCATCAGATGGTAAAAGACATGTATTCAAAGGCCATATAACTGTCTTATAGTAAATAAAATAACAAAATGAAGACGACATACTCAATTCATATAACAAATTTACTATTAGTTTCATTATTCCTAATCGGCATCAATAGTATTTTCGCTCAATCATATACTGTCCCATATAGTGGAAATAATAGTATTACAACTTGCTCAGGAACATTGTATGATCATAGTGGAACCAATAATTATACAAATAGTGCAAACGGCTATACCACAATTTACCCCCAAAATGCGGGAGATTTAATTCAGGTATCGGGAACCACCTCCGGAGAGAGTTGCTGCGATTATATTTATATCTATGACGGAGTGGGCTTATCCGGAACTTTATTGTGGAGCGGAATTGCCAATGCCGGAACTATTCCATTGGTCAGATCCACTTCCGGACCTATTACCGTAAGATTTACTTCAGATGGTTCTGTTACCGGTCAAGGTTTTGCATTAAATATCTCTTGTTGTAACGCTTGCAGTTGCGGAAATGGCCCGTCGGGATTACAGATTCTCAATAGCGGATCTAATTATGTAGAAATCTCATGGACTGCCAATGCAGCAGCACCTCAATACCTGATTGAATACGGCCCTGTGGGTTTCACTCCTGGTACAGGAACACTTATCACAACCGGCTCCACAACCTACACCATTACCGGATTGACGGAAGGCCTTCAATATGATATTTATGTCTATTTTGATTGTAACAATGACGGAAGTATTTCAGGAGAAATTCCGGCAAGAATAACTGCATGTGCCCAACAACAAAATTATTGCATCAATTTCACAAATTTGAGTGGAGCCGGAGTTACTTGTACTTATGGTTCTTATAGTTCTCCATATTCCTATACAGGTGTAATAAACGGACGTCATACCGTGATGACTGCTGCAGATGGTTATGATCCCTATTCCAGCAATCAACTCCCTTGTGTGCCGCCATGTGAATCCAATTCTGTTAGATTGGGACGACCTTACTCCTCCTCTGAAGGTCAAAGTATTACATACTCTTATACGGTTGATACAAATCAAAATGATTATCTTATTCTCAAATATGCAGCCGTATTGTACCAGATGGCAGGATACAGTTCCTCTTCACAACCAAGATTTGCACTCAAGATATTAAACAGTAATGGTGTTGAATTAAATTCCGCATGTAATTCATTTGAGTATATTGCAGGATACAATACCACCGGATGGAATGTATATTCTTCTTATATTTATTGGAAAAATTGGACCACTCATTCCATTGACATTTCTCAGTATCATGGTCAAACCATCTTAATCAGATTAATTACCCAACACGGAAGCAGTTCCTCTTATTTTGGTTATGCTTATTTTACTTTAAGCTGCGGCGGAAATTACGAATTGCGAAATAACAGTTGTGGGAATGCCCAACAACTAACTTTTTCGGCACCTCCGGGATATTCTTACCGATGGTATCTTTCTACAAACCCCAGTCAAACCATTTCAACAAACCAATCCGTAACTGTAACGCCCAGCGGGTCTGCTACTCTGTATTGTGCTGTTTCTTCACTTAATAATCCTAGTTGCAGTTTTACACTAACTGCTGATATGAATACCCATTACCCATTGGCAAACTTCTCTCTTCAACAATTAGGTTGTGCTTTTACTTATGAATTTACAAACTTGAGTACACTGTCTAATGATGGAATTACCCCCAATGGAAGCGGAGACCCATGTGAAACCTATTATTGGGATTTCGGAGACGGACAAACTTCTACCGATGAGAATCCAACCATTACTTATTCAAATCCAGGCACATATACAATTCGCTTAATTGCAGGAATCAGTTCCGATCAGTGTCAAGATACTATATTCCAGAATATTACTGTTGCCGACTTTACTCCTACTATTTTGGGAGATACGCTTAGTTGTTCCGGTGTAAATCATGTGTTGACTGTATCTGATGGTGTCACTTTCGCATGGAATACAGGGGACTCTACTTCTTCTATTATTGTAAACCCAAACAATACTACCACTTATAGTGTGGTTGCAACAAATTCAACGGGATGTTCTCGTACACTACAACATAGAATGACCATTAAACCATCCTATAATACAACCTTCAATGTTACTCTTTGTCAAGGAGATTCCTATACTGAGAATGGTTTTAATTTACAGGATTTATCTCAAATTGGCTCATCAAATTATACACTTCCCCTTATTACATCTGAAGGATGTGACAGTATTCTACAACTGAATATTACCGTTAATCCACTTCCTTCTATCAATTTGGGTGAAGATTTTTCAACTTGTTTTGAAAATAGTGGAGGAATTTATTTAGATGCCGGAGGTGAATACGATCAATATTTGTGGAGTAATGGCGGAACTGGCCGTTTCATTCAAGTTCAGGATTCCGGCCTCTATTCATTGACAGTTACTTTAGACGGATGCGAAGCCACTGACGATATTTTCATTTCCGACAATTGTCCGCTTCGTTTTTATCTTCCTAATACCATTACTCCCTATTATCCCGATGGAATAAATGATTATTTCATGCTTGCCAACACAAATGGTATTCGTTCTCTCGAAATTAATATTTATGACCGATGGGGAAAATTGGTCTTTGAATCAAAGGATATTAATTTTAAATGGGACGGGAAAATCAATGGAGAAATACACCCCAATCACGTATTCTCCTATCGTCTATATGTTATGGGATTTGATACCAAAAGATATGTTTTAAAAGGAACAGTAACTGTCCTTTAAGACAATACCTCTTGATTTTCTTCAATATTTTTAAAAGTAATTTGTGTTCCAGAGTCTGTATTTGCATAATTTCATGTAAATTTGCAAAAAATTATTGCTATGCTACAGATGCAAAATATTCGGGAAAATCCCGACGAAATAATTAGTAAACTGAAAGTTAAGAATTTTAATGCATCCGAGTTGGTGCATTCTATTTTAGAACTTGACTCCCAAATCAGAGCAGATAAAAAAGCATTAGATGAAAATCTGATGCAGCAAAACACAATTGCTAAAGAGATCGGACAATTATTCCGATTGGGAAAAACAAACGAAGCCAATGAGCTAAAAGAAAAAACCGGTATTTTAAAAACAGAGGAAAAAGAGTTACAACAACGATTAAGCAATACTACTTCCCTGTTGGATGAATTGGTTGTTCAACTCCCCAATACGCCTCACCCTTCTGTGCCTTGTGGTAAGGGTGCCGAAGATAACGAAATTGTTTATCAAGAAGGAGACCCTACCTCAACATCAAAAGAAATGCTTCCTCATTGGGAATTGGTAAAAAAATATGACATCATTGATTTTGATTTAGGTAGCAAAATAACTGGAGCCGGCTTTCCTGTTTACAAGGGAAAAGGTGCTAAACTTCAACGTGCACTGATTAGTTTTTTCTTGGATTCGGCAACAGAAGAAGGTTATCTGGAAGTACAACCTCCATATATGGTCAATGAAAATTCGGCTTATGCTACAGGACAACTTCCTGATAAAGAAGGGCAAATGTACCATGCCACCGTTGATAATCTATACTTAATTCCGACCGCTGAAGTACCGGTCACCAATATGTATCGGGATATCATTTTAAAAGAAAGTAATCTTCCTTTAAAAAATTGTGCCTATTCTGCATGCTTTCGCCGCGAAGCCGGTTCCTACGGCAAAGATGTTCGCGGATTAAATCGCCTCCATCAATTCGATAAGGTGGAAATCGTGCAAATTGCACACCCAGACCATTCATATCAGATATTGGAAGAGATGAAAAAATACGCCTACTCTCTTTTACAAAAATTAGAATTACCTTTTCGCGTCCTGAGACTTTGCGGTGGAGATTTGAGTTTCACCTCTGCTCTAACCTATGACCTTGAAGTTTTTTCTAAAGCGCAAGAGAAATGGCTTGAGGTAAGTTCCGTTTCAAATTTTGAAACGTTCCAGGCAAATCGTCTGAAAGTTCGTTTTAAAGATGACGCAGGGAAAACTCGCTTAGCCCATACTCTAAATGGAAGTGCCCTTGCCCTTCCAAGAATTATGGCTGCACTAATCGAAAACAATCAAACTCCGGACGGAATTGTAATTCCTGAAGTTTTACGTAAATACACCGGTTTTTCACTGATTAGTTAATGTTATATCCCTGTTTTTATGAAAAAAATTGCTTTTATAAGTCTTTCCCTTATTTTCTCTTTATCAATTTTCGCACAAACGACAACCAGAAAAGAGAAAATTGATAGTGCCACAACACTCATCTGGACTGAAGCTAATTTTTCATATCAATTTCCATTCGGCGAACTCTATAAAACTTTTAAACCCAATTTTAATCTTGGAACCGGTTTCACCTGGAAAACCTCTTCTAACTGGTCCTATCATATTCGCTTTAATTATCTCTTTGGCTCCGGAATTCGCTGTGACAGTAAAGATATTTTAGGCAATATGGTAAACTCAAATGGAGATGTTATTGACGGATATGGCATGAAAGCCACTCTCGATATGGAAGGACGTTATTGGTATCTGGCAGGCGGATTTGGGAAAATAATTCCCGTTTCTTCACGTATGAGAAATTCAGGAATTTGGATAACCGCAGATGCTGGTTACTTCGTACATAAAATCCATTTTACTGATAACGATCATTTGATCGATCAATTAGACGGTGATTATAAAAAAGGGTACGACCAACGCTCTGCCGGTTTTTGCATGACACAATTTATTGGATATCTTCACCTTGGAAAGGTGAGAGTAGCAAGCTTCTATGCCGGCATAGAAATTTCTGAAATGTGGACCACTGCTACCAGAAATTATAATTTCGTCTATGGACCAACAACCGATGAGAAAAAATTCAGTGCACTGCTTGGCATTAAAGTAGGATGGATTGTTCCTCTTTACGAAAAAAAGAAAACACAGACTCTTTATTATAGATAGTATGAGATTTTTTTATACGCTCGGTATTTGTTTATATTATGCTGTAATCTATTGCATTAGCCCATTTCATTCTAAAGCGAAATTATGGATAAACGGACGTAAAAAATTATTCCCTGCGCTAAAATCTGCTTGTCAAGATAAAAAAATTGTATGGGTCCATTGCGCTTCTTTGGGTGAATATGAGCAAGGACGCCCCCTGATCGATAAAATAAAAAGGGAACATCCGGAGTTATCTGTCCTTTGTACATTTTTTTCTCCTTCAGGATATGAAATTAAGAAAAACGATACACTTCTTGACTTGGTTTTCTATTTTCCTGTTGATACCATTCATAATTCAAAAAAATTCATTGATATTGTTAGACCTCAGGCAGCAATTTTTATCAAATATGAATATTGGTACAATTACATGAACCAATTGCATCAGAATAATATCCCTTTTTATTATGTATCTGCAATTTATAGAAAAGATCAACCATTTTTCCGTTGGTATGGAAGATGGTTTAGACATCAATTGACAAAATGCACATACATATATTTACAAAATCAAGCATCCAAAGAATTATTGAATGCCATAGGAATTGACAATTGTGAAGTAATTGGAGATACACGATTTGACCGAGTATATCAAACTTCTTTAGAACCTATCTCTTTGGATTTCGTAACTCATTTTAAAGCAAATAAAAAAGCCATAATTTGTGGAAGCACGTGGCCTGAAGATGAACAAATTCTTTGCGATGCGATTTCCCTTTTCAAACAAAAATTTAAATGGATTATTGCGCCACATCTTATTGATAAAGAACATATTGATGAAATTAAGTCCAAATTTTCCTCCTATAAAACTATTTGCTATTCAGAAATTCAAGCGCAAAATTTAGCCGAATATGATATTTGCATTATAGATACGATTGGCCTTTTGAGAAAACTATATTATTTCGGAGAATATGCGTTTATTGGAGGTGCTTTTAAAACCGGATTACATAATATAATAGAAGCCTCCGTTTTTGGAATACCTGTCTTTTTTGGCCCTCATTACAAGAAATTTAATGAAGCAAATGAGTTGGTTTCCCTCGAAACTGCTTTTCCCATAGAAAACGCAGAACAATTTGTTCAAAAAATTGATGATTTGGAACTTAATCAAGAAAAATATTTTTTGATTCGTCAAAAAACAAAAAAATATATTGCTAATAATTTAGGAGCTGTTAACAAAATAAAACTTGTTCTTTCTTCCTGAAGCAAAAGATAATAATAACTATAATTAATTGATCATTTGATATATCAAACAACCTAACCATCTATAACCTCTTCGTAAAACACTGAAAATTATAAGGAAAACAGAAAAAAAACGATTATTCATAAATATTTCTTATGTTTGCAAACTAAAACATGAATGAATATTTTAGTTCTTGTTAAAAGAAATATAAAAATCCCCACAATAAATTAAATATCATGAAAATTACAAGAGTCTTTGATTTTTTAGATCATTTGCATGAAAATTATAACAAACAGGACATGATATGTGGAAGAAACAAAGAAGGAGAGTGGAGAAAATATAGTACAGATGAATATAATGAAATTTCCCATTCTTTATCGTGTGCATTTTTAGAGCTTGGTTTACAAAAAGGCGATAAAATTGCAACCATTATGCAAAATCGCCCGGAATGGAATTTTATGGATATGGGAATTATGATGGCCGGAATGGTACATGTTCCGGTATATCCAACTTTAAATGTAAAAGATTATGAATTCATTCTGAATCATTCAGACGTAAAGTGCATTGTCATTGGCGTAGAATCTATCTATCGTAGGGTGGAACCGGCGATTTCGAATATTCGTCAGGAACCATTCATTTTCACAATAGACCCTATCGAAGGGCAACCAAATTTTGAAGAACTTTTGCAAAAAGGAAGAGCAAGCCGTGATAAGTGGATGACGGTTGTGATGGAGACTAAAAAAGAGGTTACGCCAGAAACCATGGCCAGTATCATATATACATCGGGAACAACAGGAAACCCAAAAGGAGTAATGCTCTCACATAAAAATATTGTAACCAATGCATTGGCTATTGCAGACGTACAATTAATTGATCACACTTGTAATATTTTGAGTTTTCTTCCATTGTGTCATGTATATGAACGTGCAACAAATTATAAATATCAATATCTTGGTGCCAGTATCTACTACGCCGGAAGTTTATCCACTATTGCCAAAGATTTAAAGGATATTCAAGCTTCGGGTTTCTGTTCGGTGCCAAGAGTTTTGGAAACAATGTTCGACAAATTGCGCGCTGCCGGTAAAGACATGAAAGGTATCAAACGGAGAATCTATTTCTGGGCATTTAATTTAGCAACACAGTATGATATAGACAATAAAAATTGGTATTATCAAAAGAAAATCGCTTTGGCCGACAAATTAGTATATTCAAAATGGCGCGAAAAATTGGGAGGTAAAGAGATGATTATCGTTTCGGGAGGTTCTGCCATCCAAGAAAGAATCGTAAGACTATTTTCGGCAGCCAAACTGAGAGTTTTTGAAGGATACGGACTTACCGAAACATCTCCAGTTATTGCTGTTAATAATCCAAAGAAAAATATTTTGAAAGTTGGAACCGTAGGAGAAATATTACCATGTATCGAATTTAAATTAGCTGATGATGGAGAAATATTGACTAAAGGAGATTGTTTGATGATAGGTTACTATAAAGATGAAGAATATACCAAACAAGTCATTGATGAAGAAGGGTGGTTTCATACGGGAGATATAGGCATGCTGGTTGAAGGAAGATTTTTAAAAATAACGGATCGAAAAAAAGAGATTTTTAAATTGTCAAACGGGAAATATATTCCTCCCCAAATCATTGAAAATAAACTTAAGGAATCAAGTTTTATTCAAAATGCAATGGTTGTTGGAGAAAATGAAAAAATTGCATCGGCAATTATTCTTCCGGATTTTAATACCCTTCATTTTTGGTGTGCCAAACATAAGATTCACTTCTCCTCTCATGAGGAACTTATTACACTTGCTCCTATTATTAAACGCATTCAACGTGAAATAGATTATATTAATAAAAGTCTGGCTGATTACGAACAAATTCGGAAATTTAAATTAGTTAGCGATGAATGGAGTACCCAAACCGGAGAGTTCTCTCAAACACTCAAATTGTGTCGGTCCTTTTTACATAAAAAATATGATCATCTGATTCAAGAAATGTATAATCATGCTCCTGAAAATTAATTTTTAGTCAATAAAACACATATCATTTAACATGGAATTAGGTTTTATTAACGTTTATTAAGAAAAATCACAATAAGTGTTAATTTACATCTAAATATATAAAATTGATTATCAATTACTTATAAAACGTACCGAAAAAAAATATTAAAAATTGCTAATGCTATAAAAAAAGTAGTATTTTTGCACGTTAATTTTAAAAACTAAAACTATGGCAACAATTATTGAAAAAGTTCAAGAAATAATTGCAGAGAAATTAAGCGTTGATGCATCTGATGTGACTGCAGAAAAGAGTTTCACGAACGATTTAGGTGCAGATTCATTAGACACAGTTGAATTAATTATGGAGTTTGAAAAAGAATTTGGAATTTCTATTCCGGATGATCAAGCTGAAAAAATTACCACTGTTGGTGATGCAGTAAAGTACATTGAAGATAACGTGAAATAGTTTATCCTCTTTTAATGAAATTAAAAAGAGTCGTTATTACAGGTTTAGGAGCCGTTACTCCCATAGGCAACAATGTTCCTGATTATTGGAATGGGTTGATTACGGGAGCTAACGGAGCTAATCTGATAACCCATTTTGATACAGAACTTTACAAGACAAAATTTGCTTGCGAACTGAAGAATTTCGATATAAGTAATTATATTGATTCTAAAGATGCTCGCAAAATGGATCCCGGAGCTCATTATGCTATGGTTGCCTCTATGGAAGCTGTTGCAGATAGTGGCATGGATTTGGAAAAAATAAATTTAAATCGTATTGGGGTTATTTTAGGATCGGGTATCGGTGGAATGCACTCTTTTTCAGAAGGATTCCGAGATTTTTTTAAACAAGATCAGAATCCTAGATTTATCAGTCCTTTTTTTATTCCTAAAGTTTTAGGAGATATTATTCCGGGACTTATCTCGATTAAATACGGATTTAAAGGTCCAAATTATTCCACCACTGCGGCTTGTGCTTCTTCTGCAAATGCTATTACAGATGCTTGCCATTTTATACAATTGGGTAAAGCGGATGCTATCCTTACCGGTGGTTCGGAGGCTTGTATTGTAGATGCAGCAATGGGAGGTTTTATCGCCATGCATGCCTTATCCACTCGAAACGATGATTATCTAACTGCATCCCGTCCTTTTGATGTTGGCCGAGACGGATTTGTTATGGGTGAAGGATCTGGTGCTCTTATTTTAGAAGAATATGAACATGCCAAAGCGCGTGGAGCAAAAATATATGCTGAAATTATAGGTTCCGGCCTATCCGCAGATGCTCATCACATAACTTCCCCTCACCCAAACGGTGAAGGAGCTTACAATTCTATGAAGTTGGCAATAGAAGATGCCGAAGTTTCAATTACTGATATTGACCATATCAATACCCACGGAACCTCAACTCCGATGGGCGATATTTCAGAATGCAAAGCTATTGAAAACCTCTTTGGAACGCATGCAGAAAATATGATCATTAATTCAACCAAGTCAATGACAGGACATTTGTTGGGAGCTGCCGCTGCTATTGAATCTATTGCAACTATTTTAGCCCTGAAAGAAGGAATTATTCCTCCTACCATCAATCAATTTGAACGCACCCCCGAAATTAATCCATCATGGAATTTGGCAGCCAATAAAGCTGTAAAAAAAGATATTCGTGTCGCCCTCTGTAATTCATTCGGATTTGGCGGACACAATGTTTCGCTATTATTTAAAAAAATAGAATAACTTTGTGTAGATCTCTCTTTTCTAAAAATAAAAATAGACCTATCAGTCAATATATAAAGAATGTTTTGGGCTTTCGTCCGAAAAACATAGATTTATATGATATGGCCTGCACTCATCGCTCCGCCTCCGGAAAAAATGTTGTATGCGGACCTATTAATAATGAAAGACTTGAATATCTAGGAGATGCCGTCTTAAGCGCGATTATTGCCGATTATTTATTTAAAAAATATCCTAGCCATGCAGAAGGACCTCTGACCGAAATGAGATCCAAAATCGTAAATCGTGACAGATTAAATAAATTATCTCAAAAAATAGGACTTCATTCCCTGATTCAAATTGATGCACATACGTATGCCAAATCAGCCGGTGGAGATGCCTTGGAAGCCTTGATCGGTGCAATTTATTTAGATCAGGGATATAATAAAACAAAAAAAATCGTTCTCAAGAAAATAATTCTAACACACCTGGATATCGATTCCATTTTTTTGGAAGATAATAATTATAAAAGTAAAATTTTGTCATGGGGACAAAAAGAACATAAAAGGATCGAATTTAAACATTCCGAAATCTTAAACGGCAATTCCAAAAAATTGTATAAAGCAGAATTGTATATCGATGAAGAACTCTTTGGAGAAGGTTTCGGATATACCATTAAAAACGGAGAACAAGAGGCCGCAGAAAAAGCCTGGCTTAAATGCAATGAATCATCCTAATGGTGATCGTAATATACCAATTATTAATATTATTGTCTTAATAAATTACAACCTATTGTATTGCTGATTTTTAGAAAATCGAATAGGATGAATCTGTTGTCATTTTAAAAAATATTGTATTTTTGCTTTCTTTATGAAATAATATCCATTTATCTCTTTTCAATAATAATATTTATGAGCCGAAAAGAAAGACCCAAAAAGAAAGTTCAAGCAAACAAACCCGTACAGAAGAAGAGTTCTTCAATTCCCGCTAAACAAATTGATCTTCCATTAATAGAAAATCAAAAAAAGAAAAAATTGTGGGGATATTATGCCGGAATTTTAATTTTTGCCTTTGCCTTATATGCAAACACATATAATCATGAGTGGGTTTTGGATGATTACGGCTCCTATAAACTTAATATTTATGTAACCAAAGGAATCTCCGGTTTTGAAGATATCTTAACCAAAACCTACCGACACGGTTCCGGTTTTTATACCGATAATCTCTATCGTCCATTTTCTCAATTAATGTTTGCCACCGAATGGCAAATTTCTCCCGATAACCCGGGATTTTCACATTTGGTCAGCGTGTTTTTTTACGCTTTATGTTGTGTGCTTTTATTTGCACTCCTCAGAAAAATGTTTATCCGACAACACTTAATTATTCCACTTATAATCACGCTTCTATATGCGGCCCATCCAATGCATACAGAAGTAGTTGCAAATATTAAAGGAAGAGATGACATTATGTCGCTTTTCTTTCTGCTACTCACGATGATTTTTGTTCTTAAGTTTGTGGATGCGAAAAAAACAATAACCCGTTTCATCTCCATCGTAGCTATTTTCATCTTCTTTTTGTGTGCATTCTTTTCAAAAGAAAGTGCCGTGACAATGGTCGCAGCTATTCCTTTGATGGTCTATTTTTTCCGTAAAGCACCGATAAAGGACTATATTCCCATTACAATTGCGCTTTTGATTCCTGCCGGAATTTACTTATGGACACGAGCAACCATCTTAAGCAACTACCCAAGTTCTGAATACTTTACGGTTTCCATCATGGATCATTATTATTATGAGCTTTTTGACACCAATATATTCTCCTATTGGGCCACAGCTATCATGCTTATGGGGAAATATCTGTTTCTTTTGTTTGTGCCTTATCAACAAGTATGTGATTATTCATTCAGCCAATTACCTGTAACCACCTTTACCGATTGGACCACATTGCTTTCTATAGCCGTTCATATAGGCTTATTGGTATACGCTGTTATGGGGCTAAAAAAGAAAAATCCTATTGCTTATGGAATTTTCTTCTATTTTATTACGATGAGTATCTTCAGTAACCTCTTTATTCGAATAGGTTCTTCTTTCGCGGATCGATTCTTGTTTCTGCCGTCTTTAGGCTACTGCATCGCAATTGTATGTTTTATTTTCCACCTGATTAATAAAAAAGAAACTGATGGGATTTCTCTCAAAAAGAGTAAGAATAAAATCATTTTAATAGGTTTCGGGATTGTCCTTGTGCTATTTTCTTATAAAACCATTACACGGGCTGCAGAATGGGTAGATCAATTTACTTTATTTGGAAAAGATGTTCAAAAATCCGATAACAGTGCCCACATGCGGTTGTATTGGGGACTTGCCCTCCGTGATAAAGGATTGGATTATAAAGATGCCAATGACGGGGAAAAAGATTGGAATAAAGTGCAAGAAAATAACAAACTGTTCCAGGAATGGACTTGGAAAGCGGTGGAACAATTTAAAAAAGGGATTGAAATATACCCGGGATCTGCCGATTGTAACGAACAATTGGGAATTGCTTATGACAATATGTATCCATTCTACCCCGATCAACAACTCCGGGATACTGCAGAAAAATACTATTTGAGGGCATTGGAGATTGTTCCTTCCAAAGCCGCAACCAATAGTAATGTGGCCAAAATCTATTTCGACCGCGGTGAGATTCAAAAAGCGAAAAAATACTACTTAAATTCTATTCGATTTGATCCCCTCTTTGCAGACGGATACTTCAATTTAGGAAGTTGTTATGGAATGCTCGGGCTCTATGATTCTTCTTTTTATTACTATAAAAAATGCCTCTCTTTTACCCCCGACCGTGCTGAATGTTATACCTTCATGGGACTGAATTATGCAAATCTGAACAAGTTCGATTCTTCCGTTGCTATGTATAATAAAGCAATTGAAATCAATAAGTATTCGCATAACACCTATATTTTAGCTGCAAAAACCTATATCGGAATTGGAAAATTTACCGAAGCTAAAGCAATTATCGCGAAAGCATTAGATGTGAATCCTTTTAACGGAGAAGCATTCTTTGTTAAAGGCCTTCTCACTTTATACGATGGCACCACAAAAGCAAATCAAGATAAAGCCATTCAATATTTCAGCAAATGCATCGAATTATCGCCCGAAATTGCAGAGGCTTACTTGGAAAAAGGACGAATCTTTGACCAACGACGCCAATTAGACTCAGCTCAATTCTACTACGAAAAAGCATTCCAACGCAATCCTAACCTGTTTGTTGCACGTAATCCCAATCAACAATAATCTTTATTAAAAATACAAACCATGGAAGTAACCCGTATTTTTGATCTACTCCCCCATTATGCTACTCATTTTCCTAAAGAAGATGCGTTATGCGGTAAAGAAAATGGCGTGTGGATTCACTATAGTATTGATCAATACATTCAAAAAGTGAATAATATCAGTTATGGGTTGATGCAGTTGGGCATAAAAAAAGGAGATCGAATTGCTTCGATTAGTAATAATCGGCCGGAATGGAATTTTCTCGATATGGCAATTCATCAACTTGGGGCAGTACATGTTGCCATTTATCCGACCATCAGTGAAAGTGACTATCAATACATTCTCAATCATGCTCAAGTAAAAATGGTTTTCGTATCCGGTTGGGAATTACTCCGCAAAATTGAAAATATTATCAGCGAAACTCCTGACCTTGCCGGGAATGTCTATACTTTTAGAAATCTTAGAGGATACAAACACCTCAACGAATTGATTGAGCTCGGAATGGCCAATCCAAGTCAACAATATCTCAATGATATCAAAGACCGTATTTCTCCTGATGATTTGGCAACAATTATTTATACTTCCGGAACAACCGGGAATCCGAAAGGAGTAATGTTGACTCATAGCAATCTTCTTAATAATGTTAAAGCCGTTACACCGATTGTGCCGGTACAGGAAAATAGCAGGGTGTTAAGTTATCTTCCTTTGTGTCATATTTATGAACGAATGATGATTTATACATGGCATTACTTGGGTATTTCAATATATTATGCTGAAAGTTTGGCTACAATCGCCGAAAATCTTAAAGAGGTAAGACCGGATATTTTCACAACTGTTCCAAGACTTTTAGAGAAGTTTTATGACAAAATTATTGCCACCGGAAGAAAACAAAAGGGAATCAAAAAAAGAATTTATTTTTGGGCAAATGACATTGCCAATAAATTTGAATTGGAAAATACCTCTTTATTATACCGCATACAATTAAAATGGGCAAGAAAATTGGTGTTGAGCAAATGGAAAGCCGCATTAGGCGGAAAACTCAATGTTGTGGTTTCTGGAGGAGCTGCCATCCAGCCTCGCTTGAGCAGAATCTTTTGGGCAACAGAAATCCCCGTTTTAGAGGGATACGGATTGACTGAGACCTCCCCTGTGATTGCCGTGAGCACTTTTTTTAAAAATGGTACTAAATTTGGAACTGTAGGACCTATTTTACCGGGAATAGAAGTGAAAATTGCCGAAGACGGAGAAATCCTAACCCGCGGTCATTGCTTAATGAAAGGATACTACGAAGCACCCGAATTAACCAAAGAAGCCATTGATGAAGAAGGATGGTTTCACACGGGAGATATCGGCCATATTGAGCCCGAAGGACAACTTAAAATTACCGGACGGAAAAAAGAGATGTTCAAAACGGCTTTCGGAAAATATGTGGTCCCTACCATCATCGAAAATAAGTTTAATGAACATCCGTTGATTGACAATATTATGGTGTTTGGAGAAAATAAACCTTATGCGGCCGCCTTTATCGTTCCCAACTTTACGGACCTGCGCTCATGGTGTGCCAAAAAGGGAATTCCTTATACAACCAACGAAGAGATGATTAAACATCCCGCCGTTGTTGAAAAATATAAAAAGGTGGTCAACCAATATAACCGCTATTTCGGAGAAACAGAACAAGTACGCAGATATATTCTGATGGATTACGAGTGGAGTATTCAAACCGGGGAACTTACCCCGACATTGAAAATCAGAAGAAATTTTGTCAGTAAAAAATTTGCAGACACAATGGAAAAATTATTTTCCTGATTTTCTCGGAGGAATTAAAAAAAAATGTAATTTTGCAGCCCTGAAAAGCCACTTTAGCTCAGTTGGTAGAGCAACGCATTCGTAATGCGTAGGTCTGCGGTTCGAGTCCGCAAAGTGGCTCAAAAAAACCTCTTTCTTGGAGGTTTTTTTGTTTTTATAATTACTAAAATAAAATAGCAATTTATTTCTTCTGATTTGTCCCCATGTAATTTCGTATGGGAAAATTACCGCAGAGGCGCTAAGACGCTAAAATTTTGTCATCCCCGACGTGGACGCCGACGGCGTAGCCGGCACGCCCAAAAGAAAAAAACAGAAAAAACAGCGATTTTATTTCTTTTCTTAAAGCCCCCCCAATAAAATCTTCCATATTCGGACAACTAAAATGCTAATTTATTAACAAACTTAAACAACTTAAAAAATTTAATGTATATTTGCAAATTCAAACTTAATTTGAAAAATTTTATATCAATCAAATAGTTAATACCAATGAAAAATTTTAAATTTTTATCAGTAGTATTTTTAACAGCTTTAATTTTAGCAGGTTGCGGTTTTGGAAAGATGATTCCACGCTATCCTGAAGTAACTGTTAAACTTGAAAATCCCGATTTGGAAAATAAAGGAGGAAAAGTAGAGTACAAAGTTACCGGAACAATTCCTGCTAAATATATGAAGAAAAAAGCCACTATGACCATTACTCCTGTATTGGAGTATGAAAATGGCACTTATGAACTCCCCCCGATTCAATTGCAAGGAGAAAAAGCGAAAGCGACCGGAACTGTCATTCCTTACAAAACAGGTGGAAATTTCTCTACTTCAGGATCTTTTGATTATAAAGACCAATATGAAGAAGCCGTTATCGCCGCTAAAGCAGAAGCTAAATTAAAAAAGAAAACCTTTGTTTTTGAAAATAAAAAGTTGGGCGAAGGTATTTCCAATACGTCTTCCCGCTCTGCACTTACCCCTATGCTTAAAGAAAAAGCGGATGCTGGCAATGGAACTAATCTCATTATGGGAAGCCATCAGTATAAACCGGAATATATAACTTCTACTGGAGTTATTTATTTTGAAGTGAATCGTGCCGATCTCAATATGAATCTTAAGTTAAATAAAGATAAAGCAGCAAAAGAAGCTGTTCAAAAGTTTATCGATTTTATGGCTGAAGGTCGCATTATTAATAAAATGGTGATTACCGGATGGGCTTCTCCCGAAGGTGAAGAATCCAACAATGAAGATTTATCCAAAAAACGTACGGAACAAGGTCAAAAGTGGTTCAATCAACAGTTTGAAAAATATCTGAAAGAGTACGCCAAGAAAAATAAAATCAAATACAAAGATATGCCGAAGCCCGAACTCGTTTTCGAAACTAAAGCTGCCGGAGAAGATTGGAGTGGTTTTGAAAAAGCTGTTGAAGCTTCCACAATTGCCGAAAAAGGTCAAATCCTCAATGTTGTTCGCTCGCAACCTAACAATATGATGAAGGAACAAAAAATTAAAGAGATGACCGACATCTATAATGAAATTAAAGAAGCGATCCTTCCTCCTCTTAGAAGAGTTGAAGTTTCTATGATTTGTAACAAACATAAATTCAATGATGCTCAAATTGCTGAATTTGTAAAAACAAAATTCGATACCCTCAACTTGGAAGAAGCGCTCTTTGGTGCTTATATGACCAAAAGTTTAGCTGAAAAAGCTTCTATATACGAAGCCATTATTGCTAAAGAAGCTTATCAAACCGATTGGAGAGCATACAACAACTTGGCCGCTATTCAAATCAATTCTTTCTTAGAAAACGGTACTATCTCTAATTTGGAAAAAGCAAACAATAATTTGAATAAAGCAAACGCCGTTTCTCCAAATAACGGAATCGTTCTCAATAATATGGGAATTGCTGAATTTCTTTCCGGAAATCGTGATGCTGCTATCAAAAAATTTGAAGAATCTCAAAAAGCAACTATAGAACCTGTAAATCAAAACTATAACCTTTCTCTTTTGAAAATTGCTGCCGGAGACTATTCAGGAGCAAAACAAATGATGAATAACAGAAATTGTGACTATAACATGGCTTTAGTTCAACTGCTCGAAAAGAATTATACCGCTGCCAAATCATCATTGGATTGTATAACCAATAAAGATGCTAAAGTATATTATTTACAAGCTGTATTGGCCGCAAGAATGAACGATGCTACCGGCGTATATGCCAATCTGAAAGAAGCCATCGACCGCGACGCTTCCTATAAGAAAACAGCAAAAAAAGACGCTGAATTTAAAAAGTATAAAAAAGCCGGAGAATTTCAGTCGCTTATACAATAACGAATAAAAAAATTAAGTAAAAGGGGTTAGCTTAACAGTTTCCCCTTTTATTTTATAATTAAATATCAATAATGAAAATGGTTAAAAACTTAGGATTAGACAACTCTTTGCTCAATCAATTTATCGGTGAACTCAGAGATGTCAATGTCCAACATGACAGTATGCGTTTCCGCAGAAACCTGGAACGAATAGGTGAGATTTTTGCTTATGAAATCAGCAAAACTTTTACCTACAATTCTAAGGATATTACCACTTCTCTCGGAATTGCCAATATGCAGCTCATGGAACAACAACCTGTATTGGCTACTATTTTGCGTGCCGGATTGCCTGTCCATCAAGGATTGCTCAATTACTTCGATCACGCTGAGAACGCCTTTATCGCAGCATACCGAAAACACCATAAGGACAACTCTTTTGAAATCCAACTGCACTACATGACTGCCCCTAATTTAGGAGACCGAATCCTTATTCTTTCCGATCCTATGCTCGCAAGCGGAAAGTCAATGCTCTTGGCATTCGAAGAACTCCTCAATAACGGGACTCCGAGTCATACTCATTTTGTCTCCATTATTGCCAGTTCCCAAGGAGTTGAATATTTGCAAAAAAATCTCCGAACTAAAAATTGTACCATTTGGGTCGGTGCTATTGATGAAGAATTGACCGCACAATCTTACATTGTCCCCGGTCTTGGTGATGCAGGAGACCTTGCCTTCGGAATCAAATTAGACGAATAAAACACCCCGTTCGACCAATTTCTTCCCGCCAACTGACAAAAAAAGCACTTCCGTTGATGTGTCAATTTGGCAGAAAATTTTCTTTTTCTTTGGAATATCATTTTCTTTTTCTTTATTTTTTCTTTCCCTATTTTTTTATTTTCCTTTAAAAACTATAATAATCAGGTATTTATATTAATATTTCTGATTGTTTTTCTATTTTGGCATAAAAATTGTTTAAAGTAAAGTGCGATAAATTATATTTAAGATCGAATAACATACAATTAATAACATCAAAATAGAAAAAAATTATGGGAAAAATTATTGGAATTGACTTAGGAACAACGAATTCATGTGTGGCCGTAATGGAAGGAAGCGAGCCTGTTGTAATCCCTAACAGTGAAGGAAGAAGAACAACCTCTTCCATTGTAGCTTTTGTGGGAGATAATGAAAGAAAAGTTGGAGATCCCGCCAAACGTCAAGCCATCACCAATCCGACCAAAACCATATATTCCATCAAGAGATTTATGGGTGAATCATACGACAGGGTTACAAAAGAAATTGAAAGAGTTCCTTATATTGTGGAAAGATCTTCCAACAATATGCCTAAGGTGAAAATTGATGACCGCTCCTATACGCCTCAGGAAATTTCTGCCATGATTCTTCAAAAAATGAAAAAAACAGCAGAAGATTACCTCGGACAAGAGGTAACAGAAGCGGTAATCACCGTGCCGGCCTATTTTAGCGACTCGCAACGTCAAGCAACCAAAGAAGCCGGAGAAATTGCCGGATTGAAAGTAAAACGAATTATCAACGAACCTACGGCGGCTGCATTGGCCTACGGCCTCGACAAAAAGAAATCCGATTCAAAAGTAGCTGTTTTTGACTTGGGTGGCGGTACTTTTGATATCTCTATCCTCGAATTGGGCGACGGCGTTTTTGAAGTAAAATCTACCAACGGCGATACCCACCTCGGTGGTGATGATTTTGACCATGCCATTATAGATTGGCTGGCAGACGAATTTAAAAAAGATTTTCAAGTTGACCTCCGCAAAGATGCCATGGCACTCCAACGTTTGAAAGAAGCGGCAGAAAAAGCTAAAATCGAATTATCAAGCTCCAATGCTACTGAAATTAACTTGCCTTATATCATGCCTATCGACGGGATTCCACAACACCTCGTACGCAATTTGACCCGTGCTCAATTTGAACAACTTACCGACAAACTTATTCAAGCAACCATCGAACCATGTAAAAAAGCGTTATCAGATGCCAGCTATAAAACTTCCGATATTGACGAAGTTATTTTGGTGGGTGGTTCAACCCGTATTCCTGCTATCCAAAAAGTGGTGGAAGATTTCTTTGGAAAAACTCCTTCCAAAGGCGTTAATCCGGATGAAGTGGTAGCTATCGGAGCTGCAATTCAAGGTGGTGTATTGAGCGGAGATGTTAAAGACATTCTGTTGCTTGATGTAACGCCCCTGTCACTCGGTCTCGAAACCTTAGGTGGTGTAATGACCCGACTGATTGAATCGAATACCACGATTCCTACCAAGAAAACGGAAACCTTTACAACTGCCGTGGACAATCAGACTTCCGTGGAAATTCACGTGTTGCAGGGAGAACGTCCGATGGCCAATCAAAACAAAAGTATCGGTAGATTCCACCTCGACGGTATTCCTGCTGCCATGCGCGGAGTTCCGCAAATTGAAGTTACTTTCGACATCGACTCCAATGGTATTCTCAATGTTGCCGCCAAAGATAAAGCCAGCGGTAAAGAGCAGAAAATACGTATAGAAGCCTCTTCCGGTCTTAGTGATGATGAAATCAAGAAGATGAAAGCAGAAGCCGAAGCCAATGCCGAAGCCGACAAAAAAGCGAAAGAAGAGATCGAAAAACTGAACGCAGCAGACTCTTTGGTATTCAATACGGAAAAACAGTTAAAAGAGTTCGGTGACAAGGTTCCTGCGGACAAGAAATCGGCCATTGAAGAAGCTAAAAATAAGCTCCGCGATGCCCATACTCGTAAGGATTTCCCGGCTATGGAAGCAGCTACTGCCGAATTGCAAAACGCTTGGCAAGCAGCCAGTGCCGACATGTATGCCAACCAACCCGGAGACGGAGCCGCTCAACCCGGTGCCGATCAAAATCCGAATGCAGGCGGTCAACAAAAACCCAATGACGGCGACCAAACGGTTCAAGACGTTGATTTTGAAGAGGTCAAGTAAGACACCCTCTTCACTATACAAACCGAAAGGTGCTGACTACAAATCAGCACCTTTTTTTGTTGCCCAAACCCGCACGGAAGCAACAGAAAACCAAGCGGAAAAGCGGAATGTTGCGCACAATCGGCGGCGCACCTACCCCTTTTCGGAAAGTCGGGAACAGGGCGAAACCAACGGCGTTTTTTTGTACCATACTCATAGACCAGCAATCTTGATTGCATTCGCTGCTTGTTCCTTTTTCTCATTGACCACCTTTGCATATATCTGTGTAGTCTTGACATTAGTATGACCGAGCATCTTGCTGACGGTGTATATGTCCGTGCCATTTGCCAATTGCAATGTGGCGAAGGTGTGTCTAAAACAATGGAACGTGATATGACG
>JAKIZI010000109.1 GCA_022708105.1 Bacteroidota bacterium | reverse complement strand
ATTGTAGAAGTCCTGTTTGATGATAATAAAAATTTAAAACAGTAAAATTATTGTGCAATGTCAAAACAAATAAATAAAAAAAGGAATGGAAATTAAGCCGTCCATGGCATTTTAAAAAGCCTTCCTGGCTTTCGGGAAAATCAGACAATAAGAGCGGGGGCGGAAATTAGGAGCGCCTCAGTCAACGATCGCATAACAGCGTCAAGCCACAATGTAAGCGTAAAGCACTGAGTACAGTTGCATTACGCTTACACTGCGGCTTTGCCGCAACCCGTTAGTGGCCATATTTGCCCTTGTGCGGAAAAGAATAAAGACCCGGAATAAGAGCACATCCTGTGCGGAGAATGAAAAAGAAAATAGAAATCGGATGGGTAAAAGCTAACGCGTGTTCTACGAGTCTCTATAACATTACGAACAAAAGAATAGAAGCAAAATGAGAGATAAATTCATTGTATTGAGTATTCTAATAGTTGCGAATGTAGCAAATGCTGTTTTACCATCAGATAACATTCAAAACTCAACAATTAATAAGCTTCATCAACGAGCTCTGGTTCTCTTTGCAAAATACAATCTTAATCCAACGAATAAGACTCCATTTTATAAAGAACCAGAAGTAGATTTTATATTGCCGATAAACAAATCTTTTATATTAGATACTACAGATTCAAATCCGCAAAGTCATTCGAAACTGGGTTTCACACTACTACAAGATGCATCTAAAAGTATCGGGTTTAATCCTGCCCTTTATATTGGAATGCGCATTCTTCGTTTGAATTATTTGTTAAACGATTCAACACAATCAAACAAAATAATAACAGCACATGTTTTATTTAGCGACACAAACTTGGTTGGTGCCCATTTGCGACTTGAAGGATATGCTCCGGGAATTGTTGCGCTTAATGACCATTCTCAATTCAAGCCCAAAAATTTCATCTTCCCGATATTTAATCCTGATTTAATAGATACCGTGTCGATTGTTGGACCATGGGATAAAAGTGGAAACGGATGCAATTGGATAAACAGAGTTAATTTATTATCAAAAGAAGAAATATCATATTTGACGAACGCCTTTTCTACCGGCAAAAAAGTTAACGCTGATTTGCATTACTGGGTGAAATCTCCAGGTGAAGAGTATGCTGCCGTAATTAAATTTAAAACGGGAGAGCGATATTTTCCACATTTTATATTTCGGAATGATACTGCATATTTGAATGACTATAAGTGTTATTACATCCTGGACAGAAATATTATCGATTTTGTCACAGAAATCATTAAATCCAAAGGGATTTCAACATGTCAGGAAACGCAACAAAAAAGAGAAGATTATAGAAATAGAAAGAATCTAAAAAAACTCGGAGCGCGTCCTGCGCTGGAAGAATAAGAGCACGGGAAAATATGAAGCACAAGGGCAAACACGGGCTACTAACAGCAGCTATAAGCTCATCGCTGCGCTCTTCGGCCTTCGGCTAATTTTTCTCCCGTTCGGTCGAAAAGCTACTCATAGCTGCAAGACGTTATGCGACATAGTCTGAGGCGCGGATAAAGAATAAGAGCCCCCGCGGAATTAGAAAAAGAAATGAAGAATTAGAAAACAGAATCGGAAAAAAAATATTATTGTTAAAAGATAAACCATAAAAATTGATTGAAGAAAATTATTAAGAAAAGTTAAAATAGAAAAATTTAAATTTAAGAAATTGATAAGAGAATTTAATTTACCGGAAGAATGATTAAAACAATAATGAATAACCGGAGCCATCCATGGAAAAAAAATCACCATCGTGGCTTTTGAAAAACCGGCAAAACAATAGAGATTGTTTGGGACGAACGGAAGTGAGTCCCACAGCACTGATGATTGTTAAGTGATCCGCCCCTATCACTGGCGATGAGCGCTTTCGCCCACTCCGCGATCCGTAGTGTACTCACGACGGATTGCTCTTATTTCCGCGGCCATTGTTCGAGTCCGCGAGTTTTTGGCCGCTCTGTGGGCGGAAGTGCGAATAGAAAGCCAGTGTGGGGCTCCCAGGCATTTTTGCCTACTTTTGTTGCCGGACAAAAAGGATAAAAATCTAAGAGGCAAGGCCATAGGCCAACCACCTTACTTTTATAGAACGAAGTGACAAAAGTAGGTCGGGGGCGGGGGTTGAAGATCCCAATTGCAAAACCCAAATAAATTTGAGATGT
>JAKIZI010000108.1 GCA_022708105.1 Bacteroidota bacterium | reverse complement strand
GGCCGCGATCGTTTAACTGAACACTCATATTGCCCGACACCGCGTCAAAATAGCCGCGAGATTCCATCACTTTAATTATAGCTAATATGATTATTGATATTAAAAAGTTTATAACCATAAAGCTTGCAATAGTTTTAAGTATTTTCCTTCTTACAAAAAAGAGGTTGGCAATAAATACGGCTTGCATGGAAAGAAATACTACCAGCAACCCGTCGGTAGTCAACCTATTATTGAAAAAATGGACGATTGCATAACCTCCCTGATACAAGGGAAATAGGGCTGCCATCAAAGCATCGCTTCCGCCGTAAAAAACAAGTACCATAAGCGGTGCCAAGATCATACAGAATATCTGCATTACTACGAATTTTTCCAACACCGATGCGGGAAGCATCACCTCAGACAACCCTTTTTTGGAATGGTTGTAAAAATAGTAATAAAAGAAAGGAGAGAAGATGAAAATCGTTACTACCAAAAAAGTCAAAAAGTTGCTTCTGAAAAGCAGGGAAGGTCCTTCATTGGATGCCAGTCTGGCTATGAGCAAAAATAAGATGGGGAGTCCGGCTAAAACCAAAGCATTATTTAGAAAAGTCTTGGAGTTTTGTTGAAATGTTCTGCGGAAAAGCTTCCCTACTCTGTTGAATTGAAATATATTGTTGTTCATTGTTGTCAGAATTTTAAAGTGTTTATTCCGGATCAATTATTTGTCGTTGTTATGCCAAAAGTTCTTTAATTCGGCTTTTGTGGTGCATGGTGGCATTGAAGAGCGCTTCTATATTTACCTTACTTTCGCTCATTTCCTCATTTTCCATCACACAGATGTAACCGCCGGGCGCAGGTTCCGAATAGAGAGCATTAGCGGGAACGGAAGAGTAGAGTCCGAAATGGAGTTTTTCGGAAATTTTCTCCAATGTTGCATTTATCAGTACTGCCTTGTTGTCAAGAATAATAATCGGGTCAATCAGGTTTTCCAGATCGCGCACCTGATGAGTGGAAATCAATGTACAGGTATTATCCGACACATACTGTACGATAATCCGGCGGAAGAGTGTTTTGGAGGGAATATCCAAACCGTTGCTCGGTTCGTCCAACAGCAACAACTCGGCATTTGTGGCGATAGCGAATGACAAGGCTGCCTTTTTGACCTGTCCGTATGAAAGTTTGTTTAATTTTTTATCACCTTCCACCTCAAATTCCTTTAAAATAGTCTCGAATTTTTCATTGTCGAACTTGGGATAAAAAGGTGCGTTTATTTTCGCGAAATAGCGAATTGAGTAGTCATGTTGGATAAATTCCAACTCTTCGGGCAAATAAAAAATACGGCTTAAAAAGGATGGCGTTCTTTTGAACGGATCTTCACCGAAAACAGAACAGGATCCTTTCCAGGGTTTTTGCAATCCGGAAATAATTTTCAGGAGAGTGGTCTTTCCCACTCCGTTTTCTCCCAACAGTCCATAAATTTTTCCGGCTTCCAGCTTCATGGAGATATCGTTCAACACTTCTTTTTTACCATACTTGAACGAGAGATCGTTAATTGTAATCATATCTGTTTGGTTTTTATAATTCATTCGATTGTTAAATAATATTCTCACTTAATTGTTTAGTGTATTAGTGAAGTAGGACACTGCAAAGGTAATGCTTATTTTTATATCTCCAAATCTTTTTTGAAAATTTAATGGTTTTGTAATATGGACTGACAAAACTGCACAATTATAATTATCTTAATATTTGACAAAAAAACTATAAGTCTAATAGAAGAAATTATATTATGAGTATATTTGCAGAGGACACCAATTGAATAAAAACCAAATTGAAAACGACACATAAAATAATAACAGGAGATAGCCGACAGATGAATCTTATTCCTGATAAGTCGGTTCATTTAGTAATAACGTCGCCACCTTATTGGCAGCTAAAGGACTATGGAACAGAGGATCAGATAGGTTATCACGAAGATTATGAAACCTACATTAATAACCTTAATCTTGTTTGGAAGGAATGCTATCGCGTGCTCGATAATGGTTGTAGGCTATGTGTAAATATTGGAGATCAATTTGCAAGAGCTGTTTATTATGGACGATATAAAGTAATCCCTATCAGGACTGAAATAATCAAATTTTGTGAAAGTATCGGGTTTGATTATATGGGAGCTATTATCTGGCAAAAGCAGACTACTACTAATACAACAGGTGGGGCATCTTTAATGGGAAGTTTTCCAACACCACGAAACGGTATTCTCTCTATTGACTACGAGTTTATTTTAATTTTCAAGAAGCTTGGAACTTCAAAATCAAAGGTAAGTAAAGAAATAAAAGAGCAATCCAACATGACCACTGAAGAATGGAAGGAATACTTCTCAGGTCATTGGAATTTTGCAGGTGCCAGACAAGATGGACATATAGCTATGTTTCCCGAGGAAC
>JAKIZI010000107.1 GCA_022708105.1 Bacteroidota bacterium | reverse complement strand
TAAAGATGTGGGACGATCAACGCGCTGGATTCTAAATACTGAACTGGAAAAATTTGGTGTAACCGTAATGACATCGGCAAAGGTTATTGAACTTACCAATCATGATGTCATTTTTGAAAAAGAAAATACAATGCAAAAGATTCCAGTTGATAATGTTGTAATTGCTGTTGGTTCAAAACCAGTTAACTCATTGCTGGGGCAAATTGAAAAATGCGGAATTCAATATACAGCAATTGGTGATTGCAAAAAGATTGGTAAGATCAATGATGCAATCCATGAAGGATTCATGGCTATTGTTAATTTGCAGAAAGAGGTAGTGAAAATATAAAGTATGATAAGGAGCGGTGCTTATCACCGCTCCTTACACATCTACTCATCTTTATACATGGCATCTATGATGTCTTTGTATTTGTCAGCTATAGCTTTTCGTTTAATTTTTAGTGTTGGTGTAATTTCTCCTGATTCTACGGTAAACTCATGAGGGAGAAGCGTAAATCTCTTAATCTTTTCAAATCGGGCTAATTCTTTTTGTGCTTCTTCTATTCTTTGTCTGTAAAATTCGATAATCTCAGGCTTCGATATGAGGTCCTCTCTGCTGGTAAAAGAGATGTTATGTGTTTTTGCATATTCTTCTAATGCAATAAATGATGGAACAATAAGAGCTGTTACATATTTACGCTGATCACCAATAACAGCCATCTGCTCAATAAAATGATCTGCACCAATAGTGCTTTCTATCATTTGTGGTGCGATATATTTACCTCCTGAAGTTTTCATAAGATCTTTAATACGTTCGGTAATCCTTAGTTCACCATTTTCCTCAATATAGCCAGCATCTCCTGTTCTGAACCAGCCATCATGGGTAAATACTTCTGAAGTGGCTTGAGGTTTTTTATAATAACCTTTCATGACATTTCCACCGCGAACAAGAATTTCTCCGTTATTTTCATCAATCTTCACTTCAACGTGAGGAAGGGGTTTCCCAACAGCACCAAATTTAAATTTGTATGGTTCATGGCAGGTAACAGTTGCAGTTGTTTCACTTAATCCATAGCCGTAGCAAATAAATATTCCGCATGCATAAAAAAATTCTTCGATATCCTGTGATAGTGGTGCACCAGCACATGGGAAAAATTTAATTCTACCACCAACCACTTCACGAATCTTTTTTAATACAAGTGTATCAGCAATAGCAAATTTAAAACGCAAAAATGGCGGAATAAACTGTTGATCCTTTTTCTTGTTATTATGTTTTGCACCAACTGATACTGCCCAATTAAATAATTTTCGCTTCAATGGAGAGGCAGATTCAAGCTGGTTAAAGACTGTTGCATAAATCTTTTCATAAAATCGTGGAACGGCACACATGATTGTTGGTTTTACTTCCTGGATGCATTCAATAATCTTTCCAGGATCTTCTAAATAGTTATTTGTCATGCCGGTTGCAAAGACATAGTATGTCCAGATACGTTCAAAGACATGGCTCAATGGCAAAAAGGCCAAAGAAACATCATTGTCATTGGGATCAATCAATCGCAGGTCATGCTCACCTTTTTGAAATATTACATTGGAATGGGTTAGCATAACACCTTTTGGCTCACCAGTCGTACCTGATGTATAAATTAAGGTTAGTAAATCGTCAATTTTCGCTTTTTGCATTCGTTCTGATAGAATAGTATCTTTATTTGATTGCTCACCAATTTTTAAAAAATCTTTAAAATACATTATTTTTTCAGATTTTTGTATTGGGACACTTTCTTTGAAGACAATTATTTTTTGTAAATGTTTGTTTTCAGGAAGTATTTGCATTATTTTTGAATATTGTTCAGCATCTCCGACAAATAGTACTTTGATCTCCGCATCGTTGATGATATATTCGGCCTGTTTGGCGGTATTGGTGGCATAAATAGGAACAGGGATGCCACGGATACATAGTGATGCAATATCCGCTACTGTCCATAAGGGCATGTTTTGAGAAAAAATACCAACGGTTTCTTGCTCTCCGATTCCACATTCCAGCAATGCTTTGCTTGTGTTACGCACTAAATCACCAAATTGATTCCATGATATTTCTTCCCATTTATCCTTTGGTTTATAACGCATAGCAACTCTATCGCCGTATTTATTGACCTGATCTAAGAATACTTGAGAATAATGTGTGTAATTCATATTGTTACTCCTTATATATATAAAGTTTTATAAAGCTTAATTTATTATTGTTCATTCAGATTTTAACATATAAAATATTATGAAGTCAATAATTTTTTTTGGTTTTTTTTGAAAACTATCCTATATAGAATAGTATAAATAAATGCTGCCTTTTTCAAGTGCTGAAAATATGAAAAGAATAGTTTTATAGATATATTTCGTCAATAAGCATATTGGACATTGATTGTTTAAAAATTTATCTAAATCAATCATGTTATAAAAAATCAGTACGG
>JAKIZI010000106.1 GCA_022708105.1 Bacteroidota bacterium | reverse complement strand
TTGATTTCTATAATTTGTGGAATTACATCTTTCAATGCTTCGAGCTGCTTTTTGATAATGAGCGCATTCTCCCTCTTGTTTCGACCATTGGCTTCGTCTGCCAACCTGAACATGACTATATGCTTTATCATATTTCTTTATTTTTTAAGCAACAAAAATAGTGAAAAACAATGAAGCCGAACCATTCGGCCCGGCTGCTATGTAAAGTTTTTACAAATTCTGTTATGCTAACTTGCTAATATGAATGGCCAATTTCGACTTCAAATTGTTAGCCTTATTTTGGTGAATTACGTTTTTCTTAGCAAGTTTGTCTAACATGGAGCAAACTTCAGGATACATTTTCTGCGCTTCTTCCTTTGAAGTCAAACTACGCAATTTTCTGATCGAATTTCTTGTTGTACGAGATGCGTAGCGATTGGATAAACGGCGCATTTTTGTTTGTCTGATTCGTTTTTCAGCTGATTGATGATTTGCCATATTTGCGATTGAATATTTTTTATTTTTAGTAGCCGATGGGGGAATCGAACCCCCCTTTCAAGAATGAAAATCTTGCGTCCTAACCGATAGACGAATCGGCCTTGCTCTTGTCGAATTTTTAATAATTAAAGTAACTCGTTCAATTTGCGGGTGCAAATATAGGTTCTTTTTTTAAAATGGCAAAACTTTTTTGAGGCATTTTTTTCAATTGTTCATTCAACACCGGAAAGCAATAGACCTATTATCCAAATACAATATAAACCAATAGAAATCGCGCCCAAATAGTAAGATAAAAGCCAAAAAAATTGGGGGTTCAAAAAAAATTAGTAATTTTGCAGCCCATTCTTCGAATAATAACAACAAAAAATATATAGAAATGAAAAGAACATTCCAACCATCCTTAAGGAAAAGAAGAAACAAACACGGATTCCGCAGCAGAATGGCAACCAAAAATGGCCGAAAGGTGCTGGCATCGCGCAGAGCAAAAGGTAGAGCCAAGCTCACTGTTGCTGACGAATTTTGAAATTTTCTCTCTACTCATACAAAAGCAGGAACATGTCTTCATATTCTTGCTTTTTTTGTTTTTTTGACCATAACTTTTTCTAAAACTACATATTTGCATCGCTCTGCTTCAATCATTTTTTATACCTTTGCGCAACACAGAACGAAGTTAAAAAAACATTCATACCATTGTGTGTCTTATGAATATTAAATCACCTTTAAATAAAATGTTGGGCGACAGTATAGGAAAAAATTTTCTGGCAATTATTGTTGTAGCATTAGTATTGCTCATTCTTCTTCTTTTTTATTTGAGAGTGTACACACGACACAATCAAAACATTTACGTACCCAAACTCGAAGGATTGCAGATAGAAGAAGCGAGCAGCATTCTCAAGTCTAAAGGCTTGAATATCGAAATAACCGACTCTATATTTCGAAAGGATGCCGTGCCCGGAGCAATCATCGAACAAACTCCAAAACCCAATAGTCGAGTTAAAACAGGTCGTAATATTTACGTTTCAATATATTCAAAAAACCCACAGCAAATTTCAATTCCCGAGCTCGCAGATTACTCCCTGCGTCAAGCAGAAGCTCTACTCTCGTCGATGGGTTTCGACCAATTGTCTATTGAAAAAGTGCCCTCTCAATATGACGGACTTGTGATTGCGGTGGAGTATAAAGGTCGTACTTTGCGAGCAAACGAAAAAATACCGGCCGGTGCACCGCTTACACTTGTGGTAGGAACCACCCAACTTTCCGACTCACTCAATATTGACAATGAGTACATTATTTCTCCCCACAGCAATGTTGATTCGGGAAATCGCACTCAATCGCCAAATCGAGTTTTGAAAGAAAACAATTCCACAAAAATTGATGATTCATTTTTCTAATTTCTAAAATGGCTTTGAAGAAAGATTATGAAGAAATAAACGACTTTTCAGAAGAAGAAGACGACATCGTTAATTCTTCTGATGAATCGGTTAAATACGAACATTATAGATTTATTGCAGATAAGGGGCAGGGATTGCTTCGTATCGACAAATTTTTATCGGACAGAATCGAGGGGATTTCGCGCAATCGGATTCAACAGGCGGCCGATGCCGACTGCATTCTCGTAAACAATGTTCCCGTCAAATCGAGTTATAAAGTAAAACCTATGGATGTGATTTCGATTGTGATGGATCGGCCCAAACATGAACTCGAAATCATTCCGGAAAATATTCCCCTCAACATCGTTTACGAGGATGACGACCTAATGGTTATCAATAAACCACCGGGAATGGTTGTACATCCCGGACATGGCAACTACACGGGTACACTCGTCAATGCGATTGCTTATTATTTGCACTACGACAATGGCATCAATATTGACGATCCGCGATTGGGGCTTGTTCATCGCATCGACAAAGATACTTCGGGACTCTTAGTAGTAGCCAAAACGCCTGAAGCCAAGACAAATTTGTCCCTCCAATT
>JAKIZI010000105.1 GCA_022708105.1 Bacteroidota bacterium | reverse complement strand
GTATGAATTAGGGAGAAATAATTATTCCCAATATCTAAAAATACTGAACACCAAATATGCCGGTGCGTTCATTATCGGCCAACCTGGTCTTTGCGAATTTGAACGGTTTTTGGGGCCAACGCATAAACCTCCCCTAAAATTTTCGGGAATCTTTTCGGGCTGGAGCACTTTTTCGCCATTATTTTACAAGCAGATAAATAAAATAGGCGCCCAAACAGGAGCAGAGGTATTTGATAAAATACTGGATAGAAATGATGTGTATTTTTTTTACAGGAAGGAAGGCATAAGGCATATTCTTAATTATCTTAAAAAAGAAAAATTTGATTTATGTAAAGATTATTACGTGCATCCCGTGGAAATATTCGACGAATCAAAAATGATTTGCCTTTATCAATTCAGCAAAAACCCATCCGTTGATAAAATGCACAGTAAATTTAACAGACTGTGTGAAACCAAGCAATTAAAGCAATGGTCTAAACATTTAGAAAATCCGTCTATAACATTAGATTATTTTCCGGAAATTTTAAAACCTTCAAAGTCAGGCTGGCGGTATAGTAAAATATTTGCCGCTACAGACAAAAACACCATCGCCCTGGAAGTTAAGCTCGACTTCACAATTGAAAATCCCTTTGACGTGTGCACCTTAAAAATATCTGAATATGGGGGCAATTCCCTGTTGCGTACATTTAGATGTAAAATACCTGTTCAAGCTGGCCGGAATATCTTCATCCGTAAAATAAAAACCACTGATAATGCAAGGCGATACATAGTCACGATGCGAATATTAAACTCTGCCCGCAACAAAATCAAAATAAATACGTTCAAGGCATATGCGGTAAAAAGAGTAAAAACATATAACCTGAAAGGTAAGGATGGTTACAATTTTACAGATATTGTTGGCACAGACGCTCATCCTTTTTTCGTCTCTAATATAGAAAGGACAAAGATAAGCAAATTCAGAAGATTACGTACCAAATTACATATAAAAACAAAACCCGGAGAAATAGATAAGCAAGCAGAAGTTGAGTTGCTGCTGGACAATAACGTGGTCTGGAACGGTCCTTTATCCCGGCTCCAAAAAGCTGTTGCTCTCAACATTTCGCTCAATCCTTATAAAATAAAGTATATTAATAACATGAAAATAAGATTTAAGGGCTACAAAAATTCTTCTTCAAATCCCGACAAAATAATTACGCATAAAAACATTTCCCCAACGGTTGACCTTTCCATCAAATATATAGAGTTATTTTAGGCCTTCCCAACACAATTAGCGGTAATGGATTTTTCAATTAAATTGCTGATTGCTGAAAAAAAGAAAATCAAATTACCAATACATACAAGAAGTTTGGCAAACGTTGTGAATTTTATGCTCAGTCGGTTGACAAGATTATGATAACTGGTAGAAGGTTCGGCCTTGTTATGGCGCTTGGTTTGGTTCATCACTGGAATGATGAAGAAGCCAAAATTTTTTAAAACTGCATATTTATTTATAGAACCGAAGGGAAGATTGATTACTTTTAATGGAGTTTTAGTGGAAAACCAATCAGTCCTGGCCCGTTGTTTTCTTAAAAACAATCAAGGTCAAAATGTGCGGCAACGGCGAGAATATGAGGCTCTGGCATCCTCACATTTGGTGACGGCAATATTTTATCTCACATACGATCAGATATGACCCGTATACCTTATACACCCATAATTATGGAATGCCTGCGACACTAATGCAATGTGATAAAAGGGAGCAATTTCAACATGACTACTTTATTAACCAGATATGCGCTTCGGATAAGTATTTTGATGATATTTTTTCTGTTACTGCTTTGCTTGTGGTTTGTTTTCGGCGTTGATATTTATTCACTGCGCGGCGATCAGATGCGCTGGGTGGGTTTGATTGATAAAATGTATCAGGGACAACTTTGCTGGAGTGATCTATGGGCGCCGCACGGGCCTCATCATAATCCCGCATATAGAGTTATCTTTCTTGCAAATGCCAAATATTTTAATCTTAATATGCAATTGGAACAAATACTAGGGGCGATTGCGTGGGCTGGAGCAGCTGCTGTGGCAGCCTGGGGTATAGCTCGGCACTATGCTGGTAATGAGCAAAGATTAACCATGGCATTGGTAATTATTACAACCCCATTTCTTGTGATTAACGGTCAGGTATTTCGAACAGTTTTACATTATTCTCTCATTTCTCTGCGCATGCTTGACATGATGTTCTTTTTTATTGTCTTCATCCTGCTGTCGAGGACTTTAAATCGTGAACCACGTTACGTTGACAGTATTATTTTGACATTATTGATAATATTCTTTTCATTATTTTTCGGACGTAGTTGGGGACAAGCCATGCTTGTCACGGTTTTTCTAACTATGCTTGCATATGTTTTTGTAAGAACACGTTACCTGACGCGTGAAAAAATAATGAAGACGATTTTCCCGTTGGCCTTGACGGTAGTGGCCTGTATATTCGTATACCAAATTGGCCTT
>JAKIZI010000104.1 GCA_022708105.1 Bacteroidota bacterium | reverse complement strand
TGAAATACAGTATGTTTGGCATTGAGGTATAATGGTTAAAGAATATCATAAGCTCATTGATGTTTTATTCCGCTCGCTAAAGCAAGCCAGTCAAGGTAAAGGCAAAGAACGGCATGATGTTTTTGGCGATAATTTTGAAGACCAGCCGATCATGTGGATTGAGAAGCATTTTAAATCCTTTCAGCTAGGGCAAGCCGTCAAAAAAATTCACGAATCGCAGACACTTCCGAAAGAGAGGGCAATAGCCGAACTGTTGGGCGCGATAAATTACCTAGCGGCTAAGGTTATTGATTTGGAGAATAACTAGACATTAACCTTAATTTGTGATAAAAGTGAATAAAGAACAAAAATATATTTATGGCTGGAAAAACAATTCAAAACGGCAAACACTTTACGGGCGAACCTGCCGCGTTATTGCAAGAATGAAGATGAACAGCGCGTGGGTTGAATTTGAGAATGGACAGCAAGAGTGCATATCACGAAATGCTTTACGGAAGGTTAAGGAGAGAAGAAATGGCAGATAAATATAATCTTAATCAATTACGGGGTGCTTATGGTGCGGGTTATTATGCTGGCAAAAAAGCCGAAGAAAAGGTTACTTTAACGTTTGATGAGTTTAGGTGGACATGCTTCGGAATGTTTGGCGAAACTGAAGAAAAAGAGGAACATCCTTGCGGTATAAACTGGAAAGGTTTTGCCGAAATGAAAACTTGGCCACTATGTAAGCCGGAAAATTGCCCTTATTGGATAGACTGGAAAAAAGAAGGAAAAATAACTTGATTTTAACCTAAATATATAGTATAGAAAACAGCTATGCAGACCGAAATCAAAACCGCAAAAATATCCGAAATAAAGCTAAACCCCGACAATCCTAGAACAATCTCAAACAAAGACATGGAATTATTAATAAAGTCTTTAAGCGAATTTCCAGAGATGTTACATCTGCGTGAAATAGTTGTTGATGAAAACATGGTTGTTTTGGGCGGAAACATGAGATTGTTGGCACTTCAAAAAATGGGCGCAAGTGATTGTCAAATCAGAATGGTCAGCGGTCTAACACCTGAACAAAAAAGAGAATTTATTATAAAAGACAATTCTAATTTTGGGCGATATGATTTTGATACATTGGCGAATGAGTGGAGCGACTTACCCCTTGCTGATTGGGGCGTTGATTTACCGGATGATTGGCTTGGCGATGATTTTCACAAGCAAATGGGGAGCTCAAGTCCAGACGATGAAACCATAATATGGAGTATTATATGTCCGAGGGAAAAACTAGAACCACTAAAAAAGAAAATACAAGAGATAGCAGCAAAAATACAAGCAACGGACTAC
Organism: Bacteroidota bacterium; assembly: GCA_022708105.1. Taxonomy (GTDB): domain Bacteria; phylum Bacteroidota; class Bacteroidia; order Bacteroidales; family WCHB1-69; genus DUOL01. The sequence goes on along the minus strand of JAKIZI010000104.1, from coordinate 1,158 downwards.
ATGGAAATATCCGCGATAGAGTGGTTATTAGAAAAGCAGAAATAAAAGATCAATATGCCATTATTAAGTATTTAGATAAATATTTGCGGCGGGATTGGTTTGAAACAAGAAAAAGACTATTGACTTTTTTAAAATTCTGTAACTGTCATGTGGCTTATGATGGAGATAAATTAATAGGTTTTTCGGTTGTTCAGAATAATGGGTTAATGATAAGATTGCTAATAATTCCAGAATATAGAGGTATGGGAATAGGCGGCATGATGTTACAAGAAAGCAAGCCGCAAATTATTAGAAGCAAGACAGATCAAAGCACTGGCGATCCAAGTGCGTTTTATGAAAAATATGGATATGTGGCGCAAGGTAAAAAGATAGGACGAAAAAAGAATATACAATTAATGATTAAAAAACTGTAATACAGAGACAAATCTATGACTGATGAAATGACATCAAAGGAAAAAAGCCTAGCCAATTTGAGGCCGTTTGTAAAAGGCGATCCGAGAATCAATAGAAAAGGAAGGCCAAAGTCTTTTGATATATTGCGAGCGAAGGCTTCAGAATTAGCGAATGAAATCGCAAAGGATAAAAACGGTAATCCGGTAAAGATAGACGGCAAGGAAGTAACAGTTGCCGAAATGATTTTGAATCAAATGGCGCGTGACCCGAAGCAAAGGGCGGAGTTTTTGGAAATAGCTTTCGGAAAAGTGCCGATAGGAATTGAATTAGACAATGACCCTCAGCCGCTTACTATAATATTTGAAGTATCACAGCCAGTTAAAGAAGTGGAAGTTAACCTAGTTCTGAACGCAGCGCAGGACATATTTCTCAACAAACTGAACACGAAGTTTAGGGCGTTTGTTGGCGGTTATGGTTCAAGCAAGACCTTTACGGGTTCGCTTGATTTGGCTATTACTGCCGGGAAATATCCAAAAATAATCCAAGGCTATTTTGCGCCGACTTATCCACTAATCAGAGATATATTTTATTCGACATTTGATGAAGCTGTCTTTTATTTAGGCTTCAGAACTGAAGTAAAAGAAGCAAACAAGGAAGTGCATTTATATAGAGGCGGTGCTTATTATGGAACTATCATATGCCGTTCTTTAGATAATCCAAGCACAATTATAGGCTTTAAGATTGCGAGGGCATTAATTGACGAAA
>JAKIZI010000103.1 GCA_022708105.1 Bacteroidota bacterium | reverse complement strand
CGCTGTAAGTGCGAACAATCTAGTGCCTGTCCCGGTAGAGCCATCGCTTGAAACTTATCTCATCGATCCCGCCAAAATCGAAGCCGCGATAACGGATAGAACAAAAGCAATTATGCCCGTGCATCTCTACGGACAGCTTTGTGACATGGAGGCAATTCGTAAGATAGCAGATCGATATAATCTGCTTATCATTGAAGACTCTGCTCAGTCGCACGGCGCACAAAGAAACGGCATTAAGGCAGGTGCGTGGGGTAACGCCTCAGGTTTTAGTTTCTATCCGGGGAAGAATCTGGGAGCGCTAGGGGATGCAGGCGCAGTAACAACGAATGATGATGCGCTTGCGGAAGTAGTTCGCCAGCTTGCGAATTACGGATCAGAAAAAAAGTACGTGAACAAATATAAGGGAGTCAATTCGCGGCTCGACGAAATCCAGGCTGCGGTGCTCTCACTCAAGCTGAAGCGCCTTGATGAAGACAATGAAAAAAGGCGCGCGGTTGCGGCACGATATTGTCAGGGTATCAAGAATCCAGATATCATACTTGCTCAGGGGACGCAAAGTCCCGCGCATGTTGTACATATCTTTGCAATACGCTCAGCACATAGGAACGCTCTCATTGAGCATTTGGACAGCTATGGCATTCAAACCGTAATTCATTATCCAATACCGCCACATAAACAGCAAGCTTACAAAGAGTGGAACGATCTATTTTTCCCCATTACGGAACAGATTCATCGCGAAGTGCTGAGCTTGCCGATGAGCCCAACTCTCCATGAAGATGATATTACTTTCATAATCAATAAAATAAATGAATATGATAAAGAAAATATTTTTTAGAATTTATATTAAAGTTTTATCAACCAAGAATATAATCACAAACTTTTATCTTCCCAATATTTTTAATTTAAAAAATGTATTTTATAATGGGATACCTTCTTGTCAACAAAAAGTCATATTTTCAGGAAAAGGTAAAGTAATCATAGGAAGTAAATGCTCATTTGGGTATAAACTAGGTGGAAGATTTAAATATGGAGTTATAGAAATTCAAGCAAGAACTCCGAACGCTAAAATTGATTTAGGAAATCATATATCCACTAATAACAATTTGTTTATTTGTTCTTCAAACCATGTAACCATTGGAAATGAAACCTTAATTGGAGAAAATGTAACAATAATGGATTTTGAAGCCCATGGAATTGAACCAAATAAGAGGAGAAGTGTTGGCGAAATAGGGGAAGTTAAAATAGGAAAAAATGTATGGGTTGGGAATAATGTGACAATTTTAAAGAATTCTGAAATCGGTGATAATTCAATTGTAGCTGCCGGTTCTATAGTTAATAAAAAATTTCCTCCTAATGTAGTTATAGGTGGTATACCAGCAAAAATTATTAAATCGTTGGCAGATTACAATGAGTAGTAATCCACAATCTTCTTATCGTCAGATTTTCAAGGCAACTTCACTTTTTGGCGGTGTGCAGGTTTTCAATATCATTATCGCCATTATTCGATCCAAAATAGTAGCGGTGCTGTTAGGCCCGACCGGAATGGGCATATCGGGATTGTTTACATCCACAACCAGTTTGGTTGGGAGTTTGACCAATTTTGGATTAGGCACCAGTGCCATTAGAAATATTTCTGAAGCAAGAGAAACAAATGACAAAGGACGGATTTCAAAAGTAATCACTGTATTAAGGCGGCTGGTATGGATTACCGGATTTTTGGGACTTTTGCTTACGTTTATTTTGGCACCCACATTAAGCAAACTCACATTTGGAACTGAAAATAATACGATTGCTTTCCGATGGTTGTCGATTACCTTGTTATTCAATCAACTAACTTCGGGCCAAAATGTCCTTTTACAGGGAATGCGCCAACTCAAATTTTTGGCACAGGCCAATTTGATCGGGTCGATTGCAGGATTGTTGATATCCGTACCTTTATACTATTTCTATAGGATAGACGGCATTGTACCTGCCCTTATTATTTCATCTTTTGCCTCTTTGATCGTTGCATGGTTGTTTTCCAGACGCATAAAAACAGTGCCGACAAAAGTAAGCAAGTGGGAAACACTTTCTGAAGGGAAATCCATGCTCACGATGGGGTTTATGCTTAGTTTAAGCGGCCTAATTACGACCGCAGCCTCATATATTATTCGGGCCTATATCAGCAACACCGGCAGTTTAGACGATGTGGGATTATATAATGCAGGGTTTGCCATTATCGGCAGCTACGTAGGATTAGTTTTCACCGCTATGAGTACGGACTATTATCCGCGTCTTTCGGGTATAGCCAAAGATAATGCAAAAGCGAAAGAACTAATGAACCAGCAGGCAGAAATTGCTTTACTCATTATAGGTCCGATATTGTGCATTTTTCTTATTTTTGCCAATTGGGTTGTGATTTTACTGTATTCAACAAAATTCATTCCGATCAATAGAATGATCCAATGGTCGGCATTAGGGATGTATTTTAAGGCTGCTACTTTTTCTATTGGTTATATATTTCTTGCAAAAGGTGCTGCAAATCTGTTTTTTTGGAGTGAATCCATAGGAAATGTATATATTTTACTGCTAA
>JAKIZI010000102.1 GCA_022708105.1 Bacteroidota bacterium | reverse complement strand
ATGTAGGATTTTGATCGACCTTAAGGGGATGAACTTTGCGGGCCAGCTGATAAGCAGTATGCATCAGCCTGTGGTAAACTGGAGCCCAGAATTTACGCTGGCTTTGCAACTCCTCTTCCTGATATCCATAGTATATCGCTAGTTCCCGGCATTCCTGTGAGAGCGCAAAACCGAACCATCGGTCCTTCTTCCATTTTTGGACTGAGCGAGCGTGAAAAAAAGTCGGAGCGGCTTCATTGGCAGAAATACCACAAAATCCCAAAATTGGTTCCATCACCTTGGGTTGGCTGACCATATCTTCATAGCGCATGATGATGGTTTTCTCTGGGAGCAGATCGCGGAAGCGGAGCAGATTCTGATACGATACTATCCATTGTTTTTCTACGAGAGCGGGAATGGATTTCCAGCGTTCAAAATGCGAGTAAATTGTGTCTATTGGGTTGCGCACTAAGCCAATGATTAAAAAATCCACGTCCTCGAGCTTTTCCTGAGCCTGGAAAATCAAATCCAGCGCTGACCATTCACACAGATGATGCGGGGACTTTTCCACAAAGAGTGGAGAATAACGCCGGCAAAGCTGCCTCCAACCCTGCATAATCCATTCGTAGTCATCGGCTGGTGGTTGAAAATCAGGCACATTCTCAGCCAAGAGCACCAAAAGATCTTGCCTGGCTTCTTCAGGAGCAAAAGGCACACGGCTGTCCACCATCTTAATTTGGGGTAGTCCTAGAATCGATGCGGCCTTGGTCCAGTAAAGGGTTTCGTTTTCAAAATGCCGGCGCGTGTTGGCATGCTGGGCGCCAGCAAATTTAACCAAGTAGTTTTGCAAGGCACTTGAGCCGGAAGATCTTTCGGAAAGGATGATAATGCATTTATCTTGGGTCATGCCTTCTCCTGTGTATAATCGTATGACTAATTATAACGGCCAATCTAGCGGCAACGGATCGATAAAACAGGTATAATTTTAAGGCACGCCCCCGTAGCTCAATGGACAGAGTGCCTGACTTCGAATCAGTCGGTTGCGCGTTCGAGTCGCGCCGGGGGCACACTTTTTACCCAAATTCCTATAAATCCCTTGCGATGCACATCCTTTATGGTGAATCAGAGGGGACGCCGTCAGTCAATTGCAAGTGCGAACCTTCTTTCTCGCCGGTCTCCCGAGTGCGCAGCCTGCCCATAGGCCACAATGGTAAAGATTGTTTATCTCATAAGTATTAATATTAATGGTAACCGGCAGTGGACTTTAAGTTTCAAGTCCAATGGGGGAGACCTAATATTAATAATATTTAATAATACTGAAGCTATAAAAAAACACCTTTACTACTAGAAGAAGAGGAAATTTATCATTTCCTGATTAGTAATTTATGGTTTATAATGAAGGAGAATAATTTTTTTCCAAACAAATCAGGAGGAAATCATGCCATTAGTTCAATGCCCCGAATGTGGAAGAGAAATTTCTGATAAAGTAAAAACCTGCCCTCATTGCGGATATCCTTTTGATGGTTTACCAGAAAATAATGAAGAAATGCAAAAGGTTGAAATTAGTTCTGTTAGACTTCAACAAAAAAATCCCGAAAAAACAAAAAAATTTCTTATGGGCATTAGCGCATTAGTCGTAGTAGCAATAATTGCTATCGCGGTTATATCACTTGTTAATTATCAAAGCCAAAAAAAAGCATTTAACTCATACATTGATAATCTAACAGAAATTATGATGATAATGCTCACAGGTGGAGCGAAAGCTGAAGAATTAAACAATTTAACCGCAAAGGTTTGGCAAAATTCCATCTATGAAGAAAGTGATCCCGAAACCGATGAATTCACAAAGGACTCCCGTGGGATTTTTTATGATGATTTTAATGATGCTTTAAGTTCTTTGTATTTTGATGATAGCACTCAAGACTCAATTTCAGAGATTGAAGAAAATCAAGAATTAGTTCAATTAATGATGAAAGACCTTCAAAATCCTCCTGAGGGCCTTGAAAATTGTTATGAAACTGTAACAGATTTATATACTGCATATCGAAGTTTGACAGACTTAGCTATCAATCCAAGTGGTAGCCTGAGAAGTTTTTCTGAAGCAAAAAATGAGAAAGTTGATACATTTTTAGATTTATATAAAAGACTCGAAACTCAGATACCGGATAAAAAAGAATAAAAAGCAATTCTTGTTTTGTACCAAAGATTTTTATCAATATCCTTTCACCAGCGGAGACGACTTTTCTAGCAACTGGGTTAATTTCATTATTTATATAATATTAAGCACCTAACTAACCTTAATATGTGAAAATATATTGTTTCATGAGCTCTGGATACTAGAATAAAAAGGAAAAAACCTCCTTTTATAGCGTATTACGCGGTATAATGGTTTTTCTTGCACCCGTAACTCAATGGATAGGGTGCCTGACTTCGAATTAGTCGGTTACGCGTTTCCCCCTGCGGAGGACAGGCGAGTCGCGCCGGGGGTATATAAATTTTTTCCAAAATTCATTTCGTTTTCGAAGGTATCTTTCTAGAGATATAATCATAAAACGCTACTTTATAGGTGGAGCATTCATGAAAATCGAACAGAACAGCC
>JAKIZI010000101.1 GCA_022708105.1 Bacteroidota bacterium | reverse complement strand
ATTCCTGCCGGCTGGACTAACAAAAACAGATCCAATCAAAATCCCGAACTGTATATCAAAGAATATTTTTCTGCATTGATGAATCATTTGGTAACATACGAAGAAAAAGCAAAGAAAAGAGATGATCAGGGCGATTATTGGTGGGAATTACGTGCTTGTGCCTACTACCCCGAATTTGAGAAGGAGAAGGTGGTGTGGAGTGATATTTCAACTATACCTACATTTTGTATTTTACCTAAAAGAATATTTTTTAATAATACAGTTTATATGGTCATTTATAGAAATAATAAGTTTTTAGCAGCGGTTCTTAACTCAAATATAATAAAATGGATTTTTCCTAAAATAGCCAGTGACTTAGGAGAAAGTGGCCAAAGATATTTTAAAATTTTTGTAGAAAAAATTCCCATACCACCCATCACCCCCGCTACCGAGCCCATTGTCTCACAAATCGAATCTCTTGTAGATAAAATCCTTGCTGCAAAAAAGGGTAATCCGCAGGCAGATACCAGCACATGGGAAAGGGAAATAGATAGATTGGTGTATAAATTATATGATTTAACGGAAGAGGAAATCAGGATAATAGAAAATAAAAATTGACCCTGTTCAAAGACAAATACCGCATTGAATCTATTCGGTTACCAGGATACGATTATTCCCGACCCGGCGCATATTTTATTACCATTGTTGCACACAACCGGCAATGTTTATTTGGTGAAATTGTAAATGGTGAAATGACGTTGAATGAATTCGGGGAAATTGTAAAAACCGAATGGCAGAAAACCGGCGCATTACGACCCAATATTGATGTGGATGCATTCGTTGTAATGCCCAATCATTTGCATGGGATTTTAATTATAACGGATAACGATGATTTGTATCACCATCGTAATCGTGATCGTGATTGTGATTGTGATTGTAGAGACACGTTGCAACGTGTCTCTACGGGATCGGGATCGGGATCGGAATCGGGATCGGAAACGGAAACGGAAACGGGATCGGAAACGGAAACGGAAACGGAAACGGAATCGGAATCGGAACCGGGAATGGGAATGGGAATGGGAACGATCGAACAATTTGGCAAACCCACCCACAATTCAATCCCCACCATTGTACGATTATTCAAATCAACCATTACCAAACAAATAAATCAAATTCGTCAAACCCCTGGCATTCCTGTCTGGCAACGCAATTATTATGAACATATCATCCGTAATGATAATGAATTAAATAAAATTCGTGAATATATCATCAATAATCCATTAACATGGGAAACAGATAATAATTATGTCTGAGATTGAATTGAAACAATTATTAAACAAATTGGGCGAGGAGGTTCTTGAATCAAAAATTCAACGAATGAAAAATCTGTTAAAAATTGCCCCACCTGATGAGGCTCTATACCGTGAAATTATGCTCTCCCTTGGTTATCCAAAAAACAAAGTGCAGTTTTTGGAATTGGCACTTCTTTTACCATACAAAGAAATTCAAAAATTGAAAACGCAACCACTTATTGAAAAAGCTTTATTATACCGTGCGGGTTTTATTCAAGATGCTCACGGCCTTCCAGATGATTTTGATACTTCATTAAAACTTGATAAATCATACTGGATATTTCAATCAATTCGCCCTGTAAACTTTCCGGATAAAAGAATAAAGGGCATTTCTTATATACTCTCAGAAACAATAGAGAAAGGGATATACAATTATTTCAAAGAACAAATAGAAAAGAATATTATAGAAGAATTGGATAAATCATCAGCCAAAAAAGCAGTTGAAAAAATAATGTCATTCGAAGGTATTGGAATTAGTAGAAAAAGAGAGATGTTTTTTAATATCATACTTCCATTTTTTATATCTGACGAGTCATTTTCAGCGTATCATAATTTTTTGGTGAGAATTTTTGAAATTCATCCACCTTTAGAGCAAAACGCTACAATAAAGAAGTTTTATCAGATATACACCTCTTCCCATCATAGTGAAGAGATAACAATTTTAAACACAAAAGAACATTTTGGTGCAATTAAGTATGTAAATAAATAAAGTTCTTTTGATTAAAGAGCATGGCAAGGATACAGGCGAATGGGAAAGGGAAATAGATAGGTTGGTATATAAATTGTATGAGCTGACAGAGGAGGAGATAGAGATTGTGGAAAATAAAAAATGAGAAGTGGGTGTGAGTAGTCGGTTGCTTCGGTACGCCCTAACGGGCTACTCAGCAACCGAAGAGAGTTACTCGTCAACCCCTGGCGGGCTACTCAGCAACCGTCCTCTTTCGGTGGCTGAGTAGGGCGAAAGCCTGTACCGAGCCTGGTGGCTGAGTAGGGCGAAAGCCTGTATCGAAGCCACCGCCCATTTTGGCGATGAATACCTAACCAATTAATTCGTTTAATCTTACAGGATAATTAAAAAATAAAGGATGTATCTATTACGACTATTCCTGATTCAAAACTTTAATGGCTTTATCAATATCGCTTACTTTAAAAACTAAAAGTGCGTTACTGTTTAAACTTTCCACAAAGGCATACATATAGGCGATATCTATATTATACTCCTTAAACTTTTGCAGTATCGAGTTCAAGCCTCCTGGTCTATCCTCTAATTCA
>JAKIZI010000100.1 GCA_022708105.1 Bacteroidota bacterium | reverse complement strand
CGGTTGCGAAACAATACCAAAACCAGGGCCTCAGTCTGCCGGATTTGATCAACGAAGGAAATTTGGGATTGATTAAGGCCGCAGAAAAATTTGACGAAACCAGAGGTTTCAAATTCATCAGCTATGCCGTTTGGTGGATACGTCAATCAATCCTTCAGGCATTGGCTGAACAATCACGAATCGTTCGGCTTCCGCTCAATCAGGTTGGATCGTTGAACAAAATAAGTAAAGCATTCCAAAAATTTGAACAAGAAAATGAACGACGACCTTCGGCAGAAGAATTAGCGGACGAATTGGACATATCGGTAGATAAAGTTTCTGATTCGCTGAAAGTATCCGGAAGACATATTTCGGTAGATGCACCCTTTGTAGAAGGAGAAGATAACAGTTTGTTGGATGTCCTGGTTAACGAAGATGCACCTGTGGCCGACCGTACGTTGATAAACGAGTCGTTGCAAAAAGAAATAGACAGAGCATTATCCACGCTCACCGAACGAGAAAGCGATATTATAAAAATGTTTTTTGGAATTGGTTGCCAAGAAATGACACTTGAAGAAATAGGCGATAAATTTCAGTTGACACGAGAAAGAGTTCGTCAAATCAAAGAAAAAGCAATTCGCAGACTTCGTCAGGACTCGCGAAGTAAACTTTTGAAAAGTTACTTAGGATAACGATTTCTTGTATAAAAACATGTATAAATAAAAGAATCAGGAAGAATTTGACTATGAGAAGCAATTTTTTATCGATTTTTTTATTAAAATCGTTCTTTATATAAAATTAAGCGTTATATTTGTAGTTCATTTTTAATGGAATAGAGTTTCCCGTAAAAAATGAACAGAAAATGTTGGACGCGAGGTAGAAATTAAATTTTATTTTTTCGATATTATCGCACGAACATTTTAACGCGAAAAATGTTTATTCTTTAAAAGTTAGTGTAAAAAACGTACTAAAAATATAGTGCATGCATATAACATATAATGAGAGAAATAAATTATCGAGTTATTGTAATAGAATGTTTAATTAGAATTTAAATTTATGAAAAAGTTTAGTTTACTTTTAATGTCAGCTCTTGTAGCAATCGGGATGAGTGCTCAAGACGTGCAAAATGTATCGAACGGTACCGTGTACCTGAAGGACAAAGCGAGTGACCATTGGTATATCGGGCTTAGTGGAGGTACTAACCTGTATATAACGAAGGGTGAAAATGATGCTGACGCAGATTTTGGAGATCGCCTCGGATGGATGGGACAAATTGAAGTCGGTAAATGGGTTTCTCCAATATGGGGTGTTCGTGGTGTTATTGATGGTGGGTTGATCAAACATGTGGCAGATGTACCTGTTGTCGGACCTGACGGGAAGGATCACAATTGGATCGGAGCTCATCTTGATGTGATGTACAACATCAACAATGCATGGTTTGGCTATAATCCGGATCGCGTATGGAATCTTATTCCTTATTTGGGAATGGGTTATATGTACGGAATGGCCGACTGGGAAAAACCGAATGAAGATGGAGATACCTTCAAGGGTCAGAACCAATCGCTTACTTGGAATGCAGGTTTAATCAACAATTTCCAGGTAGCAAAAAACTTCAGCATTTTCATCGATTTGGGTTATCGTGTAATGCAAGAAACATTTGATTTTGCTCGCGGAGGAGATTACGAATGGGACAGTATGGTGTCCGGCGTATTGGGAGTAAAGTTTGGTCTTGGAAAACAAGAATTCACTCCTGCCGAACTTATGGACTACAACCTGATCAACGATCTGAACAGCCAAATCAACAGACTACGTGCTGAAAACGAAGAACTCAGCAAACGTCCGGCTTCTTGCCCAGAATGTCCCGAAATTCAACCTGTAGTAGAAGAAACTGTTTACGTTCCGAATGTCGTATTCTTCCGTCTGAATTCAGCAAAAATCGACAAAGGTCAACAAGTAAGCATCTACAACACGGCTCAATATCTGAAAGAAAATCCGAATGCTAAAGTTAAGATTACAGCTTATGCCGACCGCTTGACGGGTACACCGGAATACAACATGGCACTTTCTGAAAGACGTGCAAAAGCTGTTGCTGATGCGTTAATCAACGAATACGGAATTGACAGCAGTCGCGTAAGCGTTGACTGGAAGGGTGACACTGAGCAACCTTATGAAGTGAATGAATGGAACCGCGTTGCTATCTTCTTCACCGAATAAGCTTCGGGAATAGAGAAATTTACATACAAAAAAAGCGTCTCATTTGGGACGCTTTTTTTATTGTACGATGCAAAACAAGCTACATCCGTGATTGAAAAAAGAAGAGTGGATGAATTAGACGGAAAAGAATACCCATTTTATGATACACTCGAAATGCAGAGGAATTGAATGAGAAAATGAAAAATGCTACTCGGTAATATACACCCGCTTTACTCGAGGCGAAACTGAGGTTAAAACTTCATAGGGAATAGTGCCGATAGATTCTGCCAGATCGATTACCGAAAGATCGTTTCCAAATAAAATCACCTCATCACCCTCTTTGGCATCGATATCCGTAACATCCACCATACAAAGATCCATGCAAACATTTCCGACAATAGGTGCGATTTGGCCGTTTATGAGAACCTTTCCTACCCTATTGCCAAACTTACGGTCTAATCCATCAGCATAGCCGATCCTAATCGTCGCAAT